>NZ_JBVJVY010000029.1:116308-119576 GCF_055603265.1 Streptomyces sp. NPDC037288 | reverse complement strand
TTCTCAAGGAACGGTCGCTTCCTTTGTACTCACCCTCTCGGGCTTTCCTCCGGGCTTCCCTTCGGTGTTTCCGACTCTATCAGATCTTTTCTCGATCCGATTCCCTGTCGGCGGGTTGTCTGCGGGGTTTTCGGCTTTCGCCGTCCGCCCTTTCGACATTCACTACGTTAGCTCATTCTCTCGGCGACTCATAATCGAGTCTCGCGAGTTCGAATTCGGGCACGCGGGCGCACCAGAAACGACCCCGCTGAGGGGGTGGAGCTAGGTAGTGGGTTGGCCGCTCCGGCTGCAGGCGATTGCCGTACCCGGTTCAGCGGCTCGGGATACATTACGCACCTTCGCAGGGCGCGTCAACTTCGGCGGCGCCTCGGTACATGGGCTCGATAGGGGCTCACTGTCGGGTCGTCGGCTGCCCAGTAACGCCAGGGATGGATGTCGCCGTTTCCGCCTTCGCCGGCGACTCCGGTGCGGGGGCCGCTTCGTACCTGGTCAGAGGCTACCGGCGTACCGGTCAGCATCCTCAGCGGCGTTTCGCCGGTGGCACACGCGTCCGTGCCGTCCAGAGCGCGGGCGACTTCCAGGGCCGTCGCCAGGCGGGCCGGACCCTTGGCCAGTTCCTTGTCGTTCCGGGCCGAAACCCGTCGTTTGCGGGCCAGGTCCACGCCCTCGATCACCTCGCCGGCGCGGAGCAGAACGGCGCTCGCGCGGCCCTCGGGGCCGCAGACGAGGTTCATGCAGTGCCACATGCCGTAGGTGAAGTAGACGTACACGTGTCCCGGCGGGCCGAACATGACCGCGTTGCGGGCGGTGCGGCCGCGGTAGGCGTGGGAGCCGGGGTCGTTCGGGCCGTCGTACGCCTCGACCTCCGTGAGGCGGACGGCGATCGGGCCTTCGGGTGTCGTACGGACCAGGATGCGGCCGAGGAGGTCCGGTGCCACCTCGAGGACCGGGCGGTCGAAGAACTCTCTGGGCAGTGGCGTACGGTCCGGGGGCGCGATCATGCCCTCCGAGGGTAGTGCAGATGGAGCACCACGCCGGTGGAACCGGTCGGGGGTGCATCGCGTTTGTAGGGGCGAGGTCCGTTCGTAAAGGGAGAGCCAATGGCGTTCAAGAAGCTGCTCGCGAGCCTGGGGGCCGGCGGGGCGTCGGTCGAGACGGTGCTGACCGAGGTCAACGTCGTGCCGGGCGGTGTCGTCCAGGGTGAGGTGCGGATCCAGGGCGGGTCCGTGAACCAGGACGTCGAGGGGCTGTCCGTCGGCCTGCAGGCCAAGGTCGAGGTGGAGAGCGGCGACCAGGAGTACAAGCAGGACATCGAGTTCACGAAGGTGCGGCTCGGCGGTGCCTTCGAGCTGCAGGCGGGGGCCGTGCACGCGGTGCCGTTCGGTCTGGAGATCCCCTGGGAGACGCCGGTCACGATGATCGACGGCCAGGCGCTGCGCGGGATGCACATCGGGGTGACGACCGAGCTGGCGATCGCGCGGGCCGTGGACTCCTCCGATCTGGACCCGGTCAACGTGCATCCGCTGCCGGCGCAGAAGGCGATCCTGGACGCGTTCATCCAGCTGGGCTTCCGCTTCAAGAACGCGGACATGGAGCGCGGTCACATCCGGGGCACGCGGCAGACGCTGCCGTTCTACCAGGAGATCGAGTTCCACCCGCCGTCGCAGTACCGGGGTCTGAACCAGGTCGAGCTGAGCTTCGTGGCCGACGAGCACGCGATGGACGTCGTGTTGGAGATGGACAAGAAGCCGGGCCTGTTCAGCGAGGGCTCGGACACCTACCGCTCCTTCCAGGTGGGGCTGAACGACTGGCAGGGGACCGACTGGGCGGCTTATCTCAACCAGTGGCTGTCCGAGGTCGGCGGCAAGCGCAACTGGTTCTAGGCTCGGGAACTGCTGGTTCCAGATCATCGATCAGGAGGTACCGAGGTGACCGAGCTCAAGCGGCGGCCGCTCCCCCACGACTTCCATCCGCCCGTGCCGTCGTTCACGGTGACGAGCGCGGATGTCGAGGAGGGCGCGACGCTGAAGAGCGCCCAGGTGCACGCGGAGGGCAACACCTCGCCGCAGCTGCGCTGGGCGGGCTTCCCGCCGCAGACCAAGAGCTTCGCCGTGACCTGCTACGACCCCGACGCGCCGACCGGCAGCGGGTTCTGGCACTGGGTCCTGTTCGACATCCCGGCCTCCGTGACGGAGCTGCCGGCGGGTGCGGGCGGCGGCAAGTTCGAGGGGCTGCCGGAGGGTGCCGTACACGCGCGGAACGACTACGGGACGAAGGACTTCGGTGGTGCGGCTCCGCCGCCCGGCGACGGGCCGCACCGGTACGTCTTCACGGTGTACGCGGTGGACCAGGAGAAGCTGGGGCCGGATTCTGACGCGTCGCCGGCCGTCGTCGGCTTCCATCTGCGGTTCCACGCGATCGCGCGTGCGCAGCTCATCGGTGAGTACGAGAACCCCGCGCAGGGCTGAGCGCAGCGCCGCGATTCAGCCAAGCGTTCACTGAACGTTTGCCCGCCTTCGGTCTTGGAAGTGATCGGAGGCGGGCATTTTTTATTGCGTTGTCCATCTCGGCGCGCCCGTCCAGAGTTGATCCAAGCCCGCCGGGGGGTGGGCAGGTGCACACGGGAGGTGGGCTGGATGCGGGACACGCTGGTGCTGAACGCGAGCTTCGAGCCGCTGTCGACGGTGACGCTGAACCGAGCCGTCGTGCTGGTGCTCCAGGACAAGGCCGTCGTCGAACAGGCCCATCCCGAACTGCGGATGCGCGGTGCCGAGGTGGACATACCCGCGCCCCGGGTGATCAGGCTGTGCAGGTACGTACGGGTGCCGTTCCGAAGACAGGCTCCGTGGTCGAGGCGGGGTGTGCTGGTCCGGGACCGGCACCGGTGCGCGTACTGCGGGCGCAGGGCGACGACCGTGGACCACGTGGTGCCGCGGGCGCAGGGTGGGGCCGACTCGTGGCTGAACACGGTGGCGTCGTGTGCGGAGGACAATCACCGGAAGGCGGACCGGACTCCGGAGCAGGCGGGTATGCCGTTGCTCCGGCAGCCGTTCGAGCCGACTCCTCAGGACGCGATGCTGCTGGCCCTGGGGGCCGAGGAGTTCGAGGCGCTTCCGGAGTGGCTGTCACAGGCCGCCGCTTAGCCCGGGGCACCGGTCCGGTACGGAGAGGGGCTCGCCTTCCGCGGACAGAGCGCCCCCTCCCTTGTTTCACGGAGGTTGACCCTCGCCACGGTCTCTCTTTGCACCCTTTTTTGCCGTCGCCCTCG
>NZ_JBVJVY010000029.1:0-116298 GCF_055603265.1 Streptomyces sp. NPDC037288 | reverse complement strand
TTAACCCTCCTACTCGGGATCCTTGGTCGGGGCGGGGGGGGGCTCTCCCTTCCCGCGGCCCCCCCCCCCCTCTCCGGGTGTACGGGGGTGTCAGTCGATCGACGGCTTCTCTCGGCGCTCTGTGCCGCCGTTGCCCGAGGAGCCGCTGCTGCCCGAACCGCCGCCCAGGTGGCCGAAGTTGCCCATGGCGCCGGAGAGGCCCTTAAGGGCGTCGCCGATTTCGCTGGGGACGATCCAGAGCTTGTTGGCATCGCCCTCGGCGATCTTCGGGAGCATCTGGAGGTACTGGTAGGAGAGGAGCTTCTGGTCGGGGTCGCCGGCGTGGATGGCCTCGAAGACCGTGCGGACCGCCTGGGCCTCGCCCTCGGCGCGCAGGGCGGCGGCCTTGGCCTCACCTTCGGCGCGCAGGATCTGGGACTGCTTCTCGCCCTCGGCGGTGAGGATGGCGGCCTGGCGGGTACCTTCGGCGGTGAGGATCGCGGCGCGCTTGTCACGGTCGGCGCGCATCTGCTTCTCCATCGAGTCCTGGATGGAGGTGGGTGGTTCGATGGCCTTCAGCTCGACGCGGTTGACGCGGATGCCCCATTTGCCCGTCGCCTCGTCGAGGACGCCGCGCAGGGCGGCGTTGATCTCCTCGCGGGAGGTCAGGGTGCGCTCCAGGTCCATGCCGCCGATGATGTTGCGGAGTGTGGTGACGGTGAGCTGCTCGATCGCCTGGATGTAGCTGGCGACCTCGTAGGTGGCCGCGCGGGCGTCCGTCACCTGGTAGTAGATGACCGTGTCGATGTTGACGACCAGGTTGTCCTGGGTGATCACCGGCTGCGGCGGGAACGGTACGACCTGTTCGCGCAGGTCGATGCGGTTGCGGATGGTGTCGATGAACGGGACCACGATGTTCAGGCCCGCGTTCAGCGTGCGTGTGTAGCGGCCGAAGCGCTCGACGATGGCGGCGCTGGCCTGTGGGATGACCTGGATGGTCTTGATCAGGGCGATGAAGACCAACACCACCAGAATGACCAGGACGATGATGACCGGTTCCATCGTGTTCCCCGTACCCCTCTCGGCCTTGGCGCTTTCGGCAGATCCCGCTGGTTGTCGAAGATCTTGCTGGTCGAGTCTGACAGACCGTCGCCCAACTCGTGGGCCGGATGCCTCAGATGATGATCGCGGTGGCCCCTTCGATGTCCACGACGTCCACCTCCTGGCCGACTTCGTAGGCACGGCCGGTGTCGAGGGAGCGGGCCGACCAGACCTCTCCGGCGAGCTTGATGCGGCCGCCCGAGCCGTCGACGCGCTCCAGGACGACTGCCTGCTTGCCCTTCAAGGCGTCGACTCCGGTGGCGAGTCGGGGGCGTTGTCTGCCGTGCCGGGCCGCGATGGGGCGGACGACGGCGATGAGCGCGACGGAGACGACGACGAACGCGAGGACCTGGATCACGGCGTCGAAGCCGAGGCCTGACACGACGGCGGCTGCGACGGCCCCCATCGCGAGCATGCCGAACTCCGGCATCGCGGTGACCACGAGCGGGATTCCGAGCGCCGCCGCGCCGACGAGCCACCACACCCATGCGTCGATGTCGTTCACATGGTCATGGTAGGGCCGGGGTCGGGCGGCGGACAGGGCGCGAAAGGGAGTGGGGCGGGCTCGCGACCGCCTCCGGTGAAGGGTCAGGACAGGGGCAGGCCCTGGGCGGTCCAGCGGTCGCCGACCTGCTCGACGACGAGTGGGAGGCCGAAGCAGAGGGAGAGGTTGCGGGAGGACAGTTCGAGCTCGATCGGGCCGGCGGCGAGGACCTTGCCCTGGCGGATCATCAGGACGTGGGTGAAGCCGGGGGCGATCTCCTCGACGTGGTGCGTCACCATGATCATCGAGGGGGCGATGGGGTCGCGGGCGAGCCGGCCGAGGCGGCGGACGAGGTCCTCGCGGCCGCCGAGGTCGAGGCCGGCGGCGGGCTCGTCGAGCAGGAGCAGCTCGGGGTCGGTCATCAGGGCGCGGGCGATCAGGGTGCGCTTGCGCTCGCCCTCGGAGAGGGTGCCGAAGCGGCGGTCGACGTAGTCGCTCATGCCGAGGCGGTCGAGGAAGGCGCGGGCGCGCTGCTCGTCGACCTCGTCGTACTCCTCCTGCCAGTGGGCGGTCATGCCGTAGGCGGCCGTCAGTACGGTCTCGAGCACGGTCTGGCGCTTGGGGAGCTTCTCGGCCATGGCGATGCCGGCCATGCCGATGCGGGGGCGCAGGTCGAAGACGTCGATCTTGCCGAGGGTGTCGCCGAGGATGGTGGCGGTGCCCTTGCTGGGGAAGAGGTAGCTGGAGGCGACGTTCAGCAGCGTGGTCTTGCCGGCGCCGTTGGGGCCGAGGATGACCCAGCGCTCCCCTTCCTTCACCGACCAGGAGACCTGGTCCACCAGAGCCCGGCCCTCGCGGACCACGGATACGTCCTGAAGCTCCAGAACATCGCTCATGAGCGCGTTGTCTCCCCTTGCAGTGTGGCCGGTCTCGGCTGTCGCGTACGCCTGTGGCTCGGTCCGCCGCGCCGGTGGGCGCAGCCCTTATGAAATCTACGCCACGAGTGCCCGGCACCATTCCATCGGTCCTGTCCTTAGGGTGGGGGCATGCTCTCGGAACCGCGTTCAGGACGCCTTGCCGCTTGGGGAAATGCCCTTTTGGCCGGACTTGTCCCTCCGGATGACGCAGCGCTCGCCATTGTGGGTGAGGACACCGTGCACCGGGTGGAGGGACTGCCCGGGGAAGCCGCGCAGGTCGGGCTCACGCTCGCGCTGGGGCGGCTGCGGACGCTGGGGGCGACGGGGCTGCGGGTCGCGCTGCCGGTGCCGGGGCATCCGCTGGGACTGAGCGGGCCGCCGGAGTTCAATGCGCGGGCGCTGGAGGCCGAGGAGGCGGTGGTCTGCTTCGGTGCCGCGTTCGGTCTGGTGCCTCGGGCGTACGAGGCCGGGCCCGAGGGTGATGTGCATGCCGAGGTGGTCTGGCAGGTGCTGCCGGTGCGGGAGGCGCCGCCCGCCGACGTGCCGTCGCTGGGCGAGGCCGAGCGGGAGCTCGCGGACGCGCTGCGGGAGGCGACCGCGGTGCTGTCGAAGCTGGACGTCGCCGGGTCGGGGCCGGTGGCGGAGGCGGCGATCGACGCGTACCGGGCGCGGGCCGAGCGTGGGCGTGAGGTGCTCGCCCCCGGGTATCCGTCGCGTGCGGTGCGGGTGCTGGAGCTGGCGCAGCGGGTGGGGCTGCTGGTGTCCCTGGCGTACGGCAAGGGGCACGGCGGTGCGGTCAGCTCCGCTGAGATGGCCGCGCGGTCGCAGGCCCTGCGGCCCGTGGAGCGGACGGCGCGGCGGGCGCAGGTGGCGGCGTACAACTCCTTCGTGGAGGAGCGGGAGCGGGGGATGCGGTAGGCGACCGACGGAAAGCCGACAGGCCCCCCGGTGCACACGGGAGGCCTGTGGTCGCTGTGGGTCGGAGCTCAGTGGTTGAGACCGGTGTTGCCGAAGGCCGGGTTCAGCACGCCGATCACGCTGACGCTGTTGCCGACCACGTTGACCGGGACGTGCACCGGGGCCTGGATGACGTTGCCCGAGATGACCCCCGGAGAGCCCAGGGCGTCGCCGCAGGCGTGGGCGCCCTCCGTGGCCGAGGCCATCCCCGCGCCCGCGGCCACCAGGCCACCGGCCACCATCGTCACGGCTGCGGCCTTCTTCAGGTTCTTCACTTTCCAACCCCTCCTAGACGGTCACCGCGGCGGTTCGCCGCAGCACGCACTGGAGAACGGCGGAGATCGCCGGAGGGTGCGCCATCTGAGTGACATTCCCACGACGGTATGAATCTCAGTCCATAGCCTGACCGCTCGCGCTGCGCTGGGTGAGGCCTTGGTGAGGGCGTTTCAGCCGGTCAGGCCATGGCGAACGGCCCACAGGGCGGCCTGGGTGCGGTCGGCGAGGTCCAGTTTCATGAGGATGTTGGAGACGTGTGTCTTGACGGTCTTCTCGGACAGCACCAGGGCGCGGGCGATCTCGCGGTTGGAGCGGCCGTCGGCTATCAGGCCGAGCACCTCACGCTCCCGCTCGGTGAGTGAATTCCCCCTTCCCTGCCCGGAGTTGGCCTCCTCCTGGGAGAGCAGGACACCGGCGACCTCCGGCTGGAGGAGGATGTGGCCGGCGTGCACGGAACGGATGGCGCCGGCGAGGGCGTCGGGGTCCACGTCCTTGTAGACGTATCCGGCGGCGCCCGCGCGCAGCGCCGGTACGACCGTGCGCTGCTCGGTGAAGCTGGTGACGATCAGCACGCGCGCGGGGTTGTCGAGTTCGCGGAGCCTGCGCAGGGCGTCGATGCCGTCCGTGCCCGGCATCTTGACGTCCATCAGGACGACGTCCGGCCGCAGTTCCTCGGCGCGGGCGACGCCCTCGGCGCCGTCGGCGGCCTCGCCGACGACCTCGATGTCGTCCTGCACCTCCAGGAAGGTGCGCAGGCCCCGGCGGACGACCTGGTGGTCGTCGACGAGCAGCACCTTGATTGTGTCAGCCACCGGGGACCTCCATCTCGATCGTGGTGCCCTTGCCGGGCGCCGACTCCACGTTCAGCGCGCCGCCGACCCCGCTCGCCCGGTCCCGCATGGAGACCAGGCCCAGGTGGCGTCCGGCGCGGCGGACCGCCTTGGGGTCGAAGCCGTTGCCGTCGTCGGTGACGCGCAGCACGGCTCCGCAGCCGCGCCGCTGGACGCTCACGTCGACGTGTGCGGCACCGGAGTGGCGCAGGGCGTTGTGCAGGGCCTCCTGGGCGACCCTGAGCAGGGCTTCCTCCTGGGCGGCGGGCAGGGCGCGGAAGCCGTTGCTGGTGAAGGTCACGCGCGCGGTGTGGGCGCGGTCGAGGACCTGGGTCTGGGTGCGCAGGGTGGCGATCAGTCCGTCCTCGTCCAGCGCGGCGGGGCGCAACTCCACGACGGCGGCGCGCAGTTCGTCGGCGGCCTCGGCGGCGAGCGCGGCGACCTGGTGCAGTTCGCCCTTGGCGCGGGCGGGGTCGCGGTCGACGAGGGCCGCCGCGGCCTGGGCGGTCAGGCGCAACGAGAAGAGCTTCTGGCTGACCGCGTCGTGCAGTTCGTGGGCGAGGCGGGAGCGTTCCTCGGCGATGGTCAGCTCACGGCTGCGCTCGTACAGGCGGGCGTTGGTGAGGGCGATGGCGGCGTGCTGGGCGAGGATGGACAGCAGTTCCTCGTCCTCTTCCGTGAAGCCGCACCTCCCCCCTGGTTCGGGGCACGGGGGGTGGCCCCCCACCGGGCGCACCTTGTTCGCCAGGAACAGCGCGCCGATGACCTCGTCGCCGTCGCGGATGGGCAGGCCCAGGAAGTCGACCAGGTCCGGATGCGCGGACGGCCAGCCCTCGAAGCGGGGGTCCTTGCGCACGTCGGCGAGACGCTCGGCCTTCGCCTCGTGCAGCATCGCGGCGAGGATGCCGTGCTGGCGGGGCAGCGGGCCGATGGCCTTCCACTGTGCGTCGCTGACGCCGTCGACGACGAACTGGGCGAAGCCGCCGTGGTCGTCGGGGACGCCGAGGGCGGCGTACTGCGCGTCGAGCAGCTCACGGGCGGAGGCGACGATCGTCTTGAGGACGTCGCGCACCTCCAGGTGCCTGCTCATGGCCAGCAGCGCGGAACTGACCGCGGCGAGGCCGGACCGGGGGCCTTGACTCATGTCCTCACGGTACCGGCGGGGTGTGACAGCGCGGATCGGACCTGTGACGGCCGGGCCTGGTCCGCTGGACCTAGGGCTGCGGGTCCGGATCCCGGGTCCCCGGCCGTCGGGTGTACGCCGAAGGACCCCTCGGGATTGCGGCCCGCGTCCGAGGCGGCCGGGGCGGTGCCGTTCCTACGGTGTCGGCACCGCCCGACGCGGGCGGTCGGCGACGAGGGGACGGTAGTCATGCCGGTAGCGATCATCACGGGGGCCTCGAAGGGGCTGGGGCGGGCGCTCGCCGAGGCGCTGGCCGCGCGGGGCTGGGATCTGGTGCTGGACGCCCGGGGCGCCGAGGCGCTCAAGGAAGCCGCGGAGAGCGTCGCCGCGCACGGCACGCGCGTGGAGGCGCCGGCCGGGGATGTGACGGACGCCGGGCACCGGGCGGAGCTGGTGGCGGCGGCCCGCACGCTCGGCGGTGTCGATCTGGTGGTGAACAACGCGGGGATCCTGGGCGCCGAGCCCCTGGTGCCGCTCGGCGCCCAGTCGCTGGACGGCTTCCGGGCCGCGCTGGAGACCAATGTGGTGGCTCCGCTGGGGCTGCTGCAGGAGGCGCTGCCGCTGCTGCGGGAGGCACCGGCGGGTGCGGTGATCGACGTGAGCTCGGACGCGGCCGTGGAGGCCTACCGCACGTGGGGCGCGTACGGGGCGACGAAGGCGGCGGTGGACCGGCTCTCGGCGGTGCTGGCGGTGGAGGAGCCGGGGCTGCGGGTGTGGTGGGTCGATCCGGGCGCCATGCGGACGGACATGCTGGCCGCCGCCGAGCCCGGTGAGGATCTGTCCGGGACGCCGGCGGCGGAGGAGATCGCTCCCGCATTCCTGCGGCTGCTGGACCGCCGCCCGGCGAGCGGCCGGTACACGGCGGCGGCGCTGCTGGAGGCGCGGTGACCGCCACCAGGGTCCCCTCGCGCGAGCCGGGTCGAGCGTGGGGGAAGGTTCCGCCGGAGCTGTCGGCGCGCGTGCCCGCCGAGCAGCGCGGTGCCGGGCTGGACCGGGACGCCGTACGGCTGCTGGTGTCGCGCGGTCCACAGGTGACGCATCACGCCTTCCCGGAGTTGCCGCTGCTGCTGCGGGCCGGGGACGTGCTGCTGGTGAACACCTCCCCCACGCTCGCCGCGGCGGTGGACGGGCGGATCGGGCACGCGCGCGTGGTGGTGCATTTCTCCACGCGCGGGGACGACGGCCGATGGGCGGTCGAGGTGCGGGAACCGGACGGGCGGGGCACTACCCGCACGCGTACGGGCACGCGTGCGGGTACGGAGGTGGTGCTGCCGGAGGCGGGGCGGCTGGTACTGGAGGAGCCGCTCAGTCCGCGTGGGGAGCGGCTGTGGTGGGCCCGGACGGACGGGGACGCCCTGGAGACGCTGCGCGTCTGCGGGCGGCCCATTCGCTACTCCTATACGGAGCGCGACCAGCCGCTGTCGGCGTACCAGACGGTGTTCGCGCTGCCGTCGCCGGACGGGCAGGGCAGTGCGGAGATGCCGAGTGCGGCGCGGCCTTTCACCGCGCGCCTGGTGGTGGAGCTGGTGAGCAGGGGGGTGCGGTTCGCACCGATCACGCTGCACACGGGGGTGGCGTCGGCGGAGGCGCACGAGCCGCCGTATCCGGAGCGGTTCGTGGTGCCGGAGGCGTCGGCGCGGCTGATCAACGCCGTGCGGGCGGGTGAGGGAAGGGTGATCGCGGTCGGTACGACGGCCGTGCGGGCCGTGGAGTCGGCGGCCGGGCCGGACGGGGTGGTGCGGGCGGCCGAGGGGTGGACGGACCTGGTCGTGACGCCCGAGCGCGGGGTACGGGTGGTGGACGGGCTGCTGACCGGGCTGCACGAGCCGGAGGCCTCTCATCTGCTGATGCTGGAGGCGGTCGCGGGCCGCGGGGCGGTCGACCGTGCCTACGACGAGGCGCTGCGGGGGCTCTACCTGTGGCACGAGTTCGGCGACGTGCATCTCATCCTCCCGGAGGAGGGTCCTCACGCAGCGCGTTGAGGTGGCGACTCATGGTGAGACTGTTACGTCTCCGATGTGAGCCCGCGCATAGGGCCCACATCACGTACGAACGGGCATAGGAGATAAACCCCCCCAGATGAACGGGACAGACGGTCCAGTCTGTCCCGTTTTGCCCTTCCCTGATCCACTATCGGGGATCGTACGTCACACCTTTGCCTGGGCATTTTGTGCCCGCTAAGAATTGCTCTCGTCGCTCAGCGCCGCGGCTACCAGCCCGCGGCGTTCGTGCGGGAGGAGCCGATTCCCCCGGCGGACGCAGGAGCGACCTCCGCGCAAACGAAGAGGTCCATCAGCCATGCCCAAGAACATCCTCACCCGTGCTCATAGTCGTGTCCTGACCAAGCAGCACAAGATCGCCGTCGCCGGTGTCGCCGCTCTCGGCACCGCCGCCATCGCTCTCTCCGCCGTACCCGGTCACGCGGACACCGTCACCACCGGCGCCCCGGTCACCACCGCCCAGGTCGCCTCCGCCACCACGCTGAAGAACGTCAAGGGCACGGTCACCGACCAGCTCGCCACCGAGACGGTCAAGCTGGACACGCTCGCCGCGCAGAAGAAGGCCGCCGACGAGGCCGCCGCCAAGCAGCGCGCCGAGGCCGCCGCGAAGAAGGCCGCCGCCGACGCCGCCGCGAAGAAGGCCGCGCAGGACCGCGCCGTCAAGGCCGCCGCGAGCCGCTCCGCGCAGCGCGTCCCGATGCAGCCGGTCGCCGCGAAGACCTACGCGAACAACCTCGACGGCTGGATCCGGCAGGCGCTGGACATCATGAAGCAGCACGACATCCCGGGCTCGTACAGCGGCCTACACCGCAACATCATGCGTGAGTCCTCGGGCAACCCGATGGCCATCAACAACTGGGACATCAACGCCATCAACGGCATCCCGTCCAAGGGCCTGCTGCAGGTGATCCAGCCCACCTTCAACATCTACCACGTGCCGGGCACGTCCTCGAACATCTACAACCCGGTCGCCAACATCACCGCCGCCGCCAACTACGCGGCCCACCGGTACGGCTCGATCGACAACGTCAACAGCGCGTACTGAGGTCGGCGCGGACCTCTCGAAGACGCGAAAGGGCGGCACCCCGTGCGGGGTGCCGCCCTTCGGCGTCCGCGCAGGACGCGGTTACTTCCGCATGACCTCGGGCTCGTGCCGGCGCAGGAAGCGGGCCACGAAGAAGCCGCAGATCACGCCGAGCACGATCAGCGCGATCATGTCCCCGGTCCAGGCCCCCGCCGTGTGGTTCCACAACGGGTCGTTGTCGCCGGCGGTCTCCGGCGGGCTGATCCGGTTGAAGTCCAGCGTGGCGCCGGCCGCGGCGACCGCCCAGCGTGACGGCATCAGGTACGAGAACTCGTTGACGCCGACCGTGCCGTGCAGGGCGAACAGGCAGCCGGTGAAGACGACCTGGATGATCGCGAACATCACCAGCAGCGGCATGGTCTTCTCGGCGGTCTTCACCAGCGAGGAGATGATCAGGCCGAACATCATCGCGGTGAAGCCGAGCCCCATGATCGGCAGGCACAGCTCCAGCAGCGAGGCGTGGCCGAGGATGAGGCCCTGGTCCGGGATCTCGCGCTTGGCGAAGCCGATCACGCCGACCAGCAGCCCCTGGAGAACGGTGATCATGCCGAGCACGAACACCTTCGACATCAGGTACGCCGACCTGGACAGGCCGGTCGCGCGCTCCCGCTCGTAGATCACCCGTTCCTTGATCAGCTCGCGGACGGAGTTGGCGGCACCGGAGAAGCAGGCGCCGACGGCGAGGATCAGCAGCACGGTGGTGGCCGTGCCGTTGGGCACGATCTGCCCGGTCTGCGGATTGGCGCCGTTGGGCAGCAGGCCCCGGTCGGGGTGGATCAGCAGGCTGACCGCGCCGATGACGGCCGGCAGCAGCACCATCAGGGCCAGGAAGCCGCGGTCGGAGACGATGACCGACACATAGCGCCGCACCAGGGTGACGAACTGGGAGAACCAGCCCTGCGGCTTGGGCGGCCTGATCGCCTGCATCGGCGGCATCTGGACCGCCTGCGGGGCGACCGAGTCGACGTCCGCGGCGTACAGCTGGTAGTGCTGCGAGCCCTTCCAGCGGCCCGCCCAGTCGTAGTCGCGGTAGTTCTCGAAGGCGGAGAAGACATCGGCCCAGCTGTCGTAGCCGAAGAAGTTCAGCGCCTCCTCCGGCGGGCCGAAGTAGGCGACCGCCCCGCCCGGCGCCATCACCAGCAGCTTGTCGCACAGGGCCAGCTCGGCCACCGAGTGGGTGACCACGAGGACCGTACGGCCGTCGTCGGCGAGGCCGCGCAGCAGCTGCATGACATCGCGGTCCATGCCCGGGTCGAGACCGGAGGTCGGCTCGTCCAGGAAGATCAGCGACGGCTTGGTGAGCAGCTCCAGGGCCACCGAGACGCGCTTGCGCTGACCGCCGGAGAGGGAGGTGACCTTCTTGTCCTTGTGGATGTCGAGCTTCAGCTCGCGCAGCACCTCGTCGATACGGGCGTCGCGCTCGGCCGCGGTGGTGTCCGCCGGGAAGCGCAACTTGGCCGCGTACTTCAGGGCCTTCTTGACGGTCAGCTCCTTGTGCAGGATGTCGTCCTGCGGGACCAGACCGATGCGCTGGCGCAGCTCGGCGAACTGCTTGTACAGGTTCCGGTTGTCGTACAGCACCTCGCCCTGGTTGGCGGGCCGGTAGCCGGTGAGGGCCTTGAGCAGGGTCGACTTGCCGGAGCCGGACGGGCCGATGACCGCGATCAGCGACTTCTCCGGGACACCGAAGGAGACGTCCCTCAGGATCTGCTTGCCGCCGTCGACCGTGACGGTCAGATGGCGCGCGGAGAAGGAGACCTCACCGGTGTCGACGAACTCCTCGAGGCGGTCGCCGACGACCCGGAAGGTGGAGTGGCCGACGCCGACGATGTCGGCGGGGCCCAGCTGCACCGAGCCGCCCTTGGGGATCGGCTGGCCGTTGACGTAGGTGCCGTTGTGCGAGCCGAGGTCGCGGATCTCCAGACGGCCGTCGGGCGTGGCGTGGAACTCGGCATGGTGCCGGGAGACCTGCAGGTCGGAGACGACCAGCTCGTTCTCCAGGGCACGGCCGATGCGCATCACGCGGTCGAGCGCGAACTGGTGGAACGTGGTCGGGCTGCGGTCGCCGTAGACCGGCGGCGCCCCCGCGCCACCACCGGGTGCCTGCTGCAGGTACTGGTCGGCGGGAGCCGCCTGCTGCTGCGGAAACGCGGGTGCCTGCTGCTGCCAGGCGGGCTGCGGGGCCTGCTGCTGCGCGGGCGCCTGGTGCGGTACGGCCGGCTGGACGGCCGGTGCCTGGGGCTGCGCGGCGCCAGCTTGCGGCTGTGCGGCGGCCTGGTGTTCCGCGCCCGGCTGGGCCCAGCCGGGCGCGCCGGCGCCCTGCGCGGCGTACGGCGCCGACTGCTGCTGTCCGACCGCGGCCCCGGACAGGTTCAGCCGCGGTCCGTCGGTCGCGTTGCCGAGGTGCAGCGACACACCCGGCCCGATCTCCGTCTGCTGGACCCGCCGGCCCTGCACGAACGTGCCGTTGGTGCTGCCGTGGTCCTCGATGACCCAACTGCGGCCGTCGAAGCTGACCGTGGCGTGACGCCAGGACACCCTGGCGTCGTCGAAGACGATGTCACCCTGCGGATCGCGGCCGAGGGTGTAGGGCCTGGACGGGTCCAACGTCCAGGTCCGTCCGTTTGATTCCAGTACGAGTTCCGGCACTCCATGCCCCACTGAGTTGTCCCCCGAGTTTCCCCCATCGCAGGGAGTCTAGGGATGTCGAACATCGTGGGGAACTATTTCAGGCTCAGCCCCGTGACCGAAACCCGGGCCTTGTCACGAGCGCCTGCACGCGCTCCGACTCGCCGCGTTGTCCCGGTTGGCCGGGTTGAAACCGGGCTGGAGAGCGGCAAACCCGACGAGGAGGACAAATAAGTGTGGCCATGGCGGCGTTCGGCGGATGTCGGTCACACCGCCATCGAGATCACGCCACTCGGAGTGAGCCTGGTCGGTGCGCTGCCGCTGTCGTGGTTCCTTCAACGGCCCCTGTCCGCAGCCGGAGTTGCCGTCGCTCCGGCCGAACTCCTCTCCTCCGCGGGCACGGTGACCACGCTCTTCGTGACGATGCCGGGCGGTCCCGTGCCAGCAGGGGCCGCGGCCTGCTCCCCCTGGACACGGCGGTCACGCTGCTCAGCGGGCGCGGACGGTGTGCTGATGGTCCCGTTGATCACCCTGTCCACCTCCCGGCGGCCTCCCCCGCCGCCCGGCCGGGGTCCGCCGTGCACCGAGCGGTACGGCGGCGGGGCCGGCCGTCGTGAGCCGCATCCTGGTGGCCGTGGCGGCGGGGCTCGGCGACAGAGCCGGCCGCCGACATGGCGGCGGGGCCGGCCGCCGAACGCGGACAGGCGTCTAGGCTCGGCCGTCACCGGGGACGAGCGCGAAGAGCAGCGCCATGGTCATGTGATCGGCCGTGCCGCCCTTCGGGTGAGTATGCGGGGCCGGGAAGCGGGAACTGATGGCGTGAGGCGATGGGAGGCAGTGATGGCGAACTTTCTCGACCGGGCCAGGGAACAGGCTCAGAGCGCACTGAACCAGGGCAAGCAGAAGGTGGACGAGCTCCAGCAGCATCGGGCAGGAAACGATCTGCTGAAGCAGCTCGGGGCGGCGTACTACGCCGAGCGGCGCGGTTCCGGTTCGGCGGAGTCCACTCAGCAGGCCCTGTCCGCTTTGGAGGCCCACATCTCCGCTCACGGAGACGGCTTCCTGCGCGGAACCTGAGTCGGCGGGCCCCCGGCCCTGCCCGGCAGGGCATTTCGTGGCACAGTCGAGGTGGAGCCGGGGACTGACGTGTGCGGGGGCAGGGTGTCTCCCGGTGGCAAGGTCCCTGACACCGGTGCGTCATCCATTGTTCCGTGTCCGTCAGGCGGACCTCGGCGGCGGACGGCACTGGGTGCCGGATACGGTGGTGACACCATGAGCGCTTCGCAGACCTCCGCTTCGCAGACCCCCGAGGTCCCTACCCTCCTTGTCAAGATCTTCGGCAAGGACAGGCCGGGCATCACGGCCGGCCTCTTCGACACCCTCGCCGCCTTCCTCGTCGACGTGGTCGACATCGAGCAGGTCGTCACCCGGGGCCGCCTGGTGCTGTGCGCGCTGGTCACCCAGCCGCCGGCCGGCCTGGAGGGTGATCTGAGGGCCACCGTGCACAGCTGGGCCGAGTCCATGAAGATGCAGGCGGAGATCATCTCGGGGCACGGCGACAACCAGCCGCGCGGCCTCGGGCGTTCCCTGGTCACCGTCCTCGGCCATCCGCTGACCTCCGAGTCGACGGCCGCCATCGCCGCCCGGATCGCGAAGGCCGGCGGCAACATCGACCGTATCTTCCGGCTGGCCAAGTACCCGGTGACGGCAGTGGAGTTCGCCGTCTCCGGTGTCGAGACCGAGCCGCTGCGCACGGCCCTGGCCTCCGACGCGGCGGCACTGGGTGTCGACGTCGCGGTGGTCTCGGCCGGTCTGCACCGGCGCGCTCAGCGCCTGGTGGTCATGGACGTGGACTCCACCCTGATCCAGGACGAGGTCATCGAGCTGTTCGCGGCGCACGCAGGCTGCGAGGACAAGGTCGCCGAGGTGACGGCGGCGGCGATGCGCGGGGAGCTGGACTTCGAGCAGTCGCTGCACGCGCGCGTGGCGCTGCTGGAGGGGCTGGACGCCTCCGTGGTGGAGAAGGTGCGCAACGAGGTCCGGCTGACGCCGGGCGCGCGCACCCTGATCCGCACGCTGAAGCGGCTCGGTTACCAGGTCGGTGTCGTCTCCGGTGGCTTCACGCAGGTCACGGACGATCTGAGGGAACGGTTGGGCCTGGACTTCGCGCAGGCCAACACACTGGAGATCGTCGACGGCAGGCTCACCGGCCGGGTCACCGGCGAGATCGTGGACCGCGCCGGCAAGGCGCGGCTGCTGCGCCGGTTCGCCGCGGAGGCCGGGGTGCCGCTGTCGCAGACGGTGGCGATCGGCGACGGCGCCAACGACCTGGACATGCTGAACGCGGCCGGTCTGGGCGTCGCCTTCAACGCCAAGCCGGTGGTCCGCGAGGCCGCGCACACGGCGGTGAACTTCCCCTTCCTCGACACGGTGCTCTACCTGCTGGGCGTCACCCGCGAAGAGGTCGAGGCGGCCGACACGCACGACGAGGGCTGAGCCGGTCCGGCCGGCCCGGATGCGGCAGGGTCCGGCACCGCGCGGGTGCCGGACCCTCGCGTCCGTGTGAGGTCACTCGGCGGGCGCCCAGTAGTCCATGAGGGTGGTCACGCCCGGCTCCAGGGCCTTCCAGTCGCCGTCGAAGGACAGCACCGCGAAACCGGCCGCCGGGAAGCCGCGGCGGTTCATCCGCTCACGGGCGTCGCCCTCGGCCCCGCCGGACAGAATGTCGGCCAAGCCGTGGACGCCCGGGTTGTGGCCGATCAGGATCACGTTCCGCACGTCCTCCGGAGTCTCGTTGAGCACGGCGATCAGTTCGCCGGGCGAGGCCTCGTAGACCCGCTCCTCGTAGACGGTCTTCGGCCGGTGTGCCAGCTCGTGGACGGCGAGCTTCCAGGTCTCGCGGGTCCGGGTCGCGGTGGAGCACAGGGCCAGGTCGAAGGTGATACCGGTGTCGGCCAGCTTGCGTCCGGCGACCACGGCGTCCTTGCGGCCCCGCTCGGCGAGCGGGCGCTCATGGTCGGACACCTGTGGCCAGTCGGCCTTCGCATGCCGGAGGAGGACGATCCTGCGAGGTTCTGCGGCGCTCATGGGAACCAGCTTCGCATGAAACAGGCCAGGGGGCGCAGGGAGTTGACATGGGGATTCACCGCGCGTGGAGGCGCCACGTCAGCGCGTGAGGAGTTGCTGGGCGCGCTCGAAGAGGTGCGTGATCGCCGGGTCGCTGCTCGCCGCGTGCGCGTCCGACGGGTTCAGTATCAGGACGAGGAGGGCGATGAAGGCGAGCGCGGGCAGGGCGAGGGCCCACCAGGGCAGCCGGATGTCGACGCCGCCCGTGGTCGCCGGGTGGGGCCGGGAAGGGGTGCGGGCCGACATGATCGCCTCCGTGGGTCTTCGAGCGGGTCCCTGACCGTGTCGTGCGGTCACCTCTCGAAGCTACGGAATCCAGGGCCGCCAACCCATCCGGACTTCCACCCAGTTGACCCTGACCCTTGCCCCCTAGGGGATGTGGGGCTACCCCCACCATCCGCCGTCGGACGCGGGCCGGGAGACCGCCCGGCCTCGCCCGTTACGGGGAGGCGATGACGGCGATGACGGCGATGACTGCGAAGATGGCGAAGAACGAGCCGAAGACGAGCAGCATCTTCTTCTGACCGTTCTGCGGGTTCGGGTCGAGCACAGGCTGCATGCGCCCAGTCTCGCACTTTTCCTCCGGATCTCCTCCGCGGGGGGTCAGTGCGCGGCGGCCTCGTCCTCGACCGTGCGGTCGCGGCCCGCCAGGAAGCCCACCATGATCTGCGGCACCATCAGGCCCGTCATGAGGGCGATCGGCAGTCCCCAGCCGCCGCTGTGCTGGTAGAGCACGCCGACCAGCAGCGGGCCGGGAATGGAGATCAGATAGCCGGTGCTCTGCGCGAACGCGGACAGCTGGGCCACACCCTGGCCGCTCCTGGCCCGCATGCCGACCATGGTGAGGGCCAGCGGGAAGGCGCAGTTGGAGACGCCGAGCAGCAGCGCCCAGGCCCAGGCTCCGGCCGCCGGCGCGAGGTACAGGCCGGCGTATCCGGCGAGCCCGCACACGCCCAGGACCAGGGCGATCGGTCCCTGGTGGGGCAGCCGGGTGGCGACCCGCGGGATGACGAAGGCCAGCGGCACGCCCATCACCATGGTGACGGCGAGCAGCACGCCCGCGGTGCCCGCCGGGACGCCGGCGTCCCGGAAGATCTGCGGCATCCAGCCCATGGTGACGTAGGCGGCGGTGGCCTGCAGACCGAAGAAGACGGCGAGCGCCCAGGCGGTGCGGCTGCGGGTGATGCGCAGCGGCGCGTGCTGTTCCGCCGCCGCAGGCTCCTGCGGCTGGGCGGGCGCGGTGCCGTGCTCCCGTACGAGCGGCAGCCAGGGCAGGACGGCGGCGCCGGCGATGGCGGCCCACACGGCGAGGCCGGACTGCCAGCTGCCGCCCAAGGCGTCCGTCAGGGGCACGGTGACCGCCGCGGCCAGGGAGGTGCCGAGGGCGAGGGCCATCGAGTACAGGCCGGTCATGGAGCCGACCCGGTCGGGGAACCAGCGCTTGACGATGACCGGCATGAGCACGTTGCTGACGGCGATGCCCATCAGGGCGAGCGCGCTGGCGGCCAGGAAGCCGGCCGTGCTGCCGAGATACGGCCGTATCAGCAGGCCCGCGGTGATGGCGGCCATGCCGGTGCACACCACCGCGGCCGGCCCGAAGCGGCGGGCCAGACGGGGGGCGGTGACACCGAAGACCGCGAAGCACAGCGGGGGCACGGAGGTGAGCAGGCCGGCCACGCTTCCGCTCATCCCGAGCCCGTCGCGGACCTCCTCCAGGAGCGCGCCGAGACTCGTGATGGCCGGACGGAGGTTCAGCGCGGACAGCACGATGCCGACCACGACCAGGCGGGTCGCCCACGCGCGCGTGCGGCCCGCGCCGGGTGGCGTCTCGGGGGTGCTGGTCGCGGCGGCGGTACCGCGTTCGGTCGGGGACATCGCCGTACGGGTCTCCACTGTCCGGGTTTCCTCACATGCCATGAGACTCATCATAGAATCATGGGATGATTGGTTGTCCACTCCCGGGAACTCCGAGCCCGGGACCGTCGTGCGAAGGTGGGCCATGCCCCTGAGCCACCCGCGCCGTTCGGCGCTGTCCGAGCAGGTCATCGCGGAACTGCGCAACCAGATCACTTCCGGTGAGTGGCCGGTCGGCTCGCGCATCCCGACGGAGCCGGAACTGGTCGAGCAGCTCGGCGTCGCCCGCAACACGGTCCGCGAGGCCGTCCGCGCGCTCGCCCACAACGGTCTGCTGGACATCCGGCAGGGCTCCGGCACCTATGTGGTGGCGACGAGCGAGCTGGCCGGCGTGATGCACCGCCGGTTCGCCGGCGCCGACCCCCGGCACATCGCGGAGCTGCGCGCCGCGCTGGAGTCGGCGGCGGCGAGGCTGGCCGCCGAGCGGCGCACCGAGAAGGACCTCAAGCAGCTGGACGCGCTGCTGGAGCGGCGCGAGGCGGCCTGGGAGGCGGGCGAGGCGGAACCCTTCGTCACCGCCGACGCCACCTTCCACCTGGCCGTCGTGGCCGCCTCGCACAACGACGTGATGACGGCGATGTACGCCGATCTGGGCGAGGTGCTGCGGGACTGGCTGCGCGCGGACGTGGGGGCGGAGCTGACACCGGAGACGCACATGGAGCACACACGCCTGGTGGACGCGATCCGCGCCGGGGACGCGGAGGCGGCGGCGGCCGAGGCCGCGAGCTATCCGTTCCTGTGCCGCCCGGGCCGGTTCGGCGCGCCTTCCGGCGGCTGATCCAGCCGGTTCAGCGCTCCCTCTGGTGGCTGATCCAGACCGACCGGACTTCCTTCCAGCACCGGCCGGCGAGCCGTACGGTCATGGCGGGCTCGGTGCCCACCGGTGCGCTGTCGGTGTCGATGTCCCACCAGCGGGCGCACTCGATGTGCAGACGCACGCGATCGGTGTCGACATAGGGGTTGTGGCAGTAGGCCACCACATGGGAGCCGCGGACGGTCGTCCGGCAGACGGCCCCGAAGAGGTTCGGCGCGGGCGGCTTTCCGTCGTCCACGCGCGCGTAGGGCATCGCCTCGTACGGCAGGCAGAGCACGAGGGCCACGGCCACGGTCACCGGGGCCAGGCTGCGGGACAGGCGCACAAGGGGACCTCCTCGGCCGGGCTGCGGAGGGACGCGTGGGTGAACGCGTAATCCAGGGTGCGCCGCCCGGGCCGGTGGTCGCCCGGCCGGTGGGCCGAACGGGTGACACCCCGCGCCCGGTCACGCTACGGCCGAGGCCCGCGCCCCCGAAGGGGTGCGGGCCTCGGCCGTACGTCACGCCGGAGCGGCAGCGGTCACGCGCCGATCGCGTGCAGACCGCCGTCCACGTGGATGATCTCGCCCGTGGTCTTCGGGAACCAGTCGCTCAGCAGCGCGACGACACCCTTGCCGGCCGGCTCCGGGTCCTTCAGGTCCCACTCCAGCGGGGCACGGGTGTCCCACACGGAGGCCAGCTCGGCGAAGCCCGGAATGGACTTGGCGGCCATGGAGCCGATCGGACCCGCCGAGATGAGGTTGCAGCGGATGTTCTGCTTGCCCAGGTCGCGGGCCATGTAGCGGCTGGTCGCCTCCAGGGCGGCCTTGGCCGGACCCATCCAGTCGTACTGCGGCCAGGCGTACTGCGCGTCGAAGGTCAGGCCGACGACCGAGCCGCCGTTCTGCATCAGCGGCAGGCAGGCCATGGTGAGCGACTTCAGGGAGTACGCCGAGACGTGCATGGCCGTGGCGACCGACTCGAACGGCGTGTTGAGGAAGTTGCCGCCGAGCGCGTCCTGCGGGGCGAAACCGATGGAGTGGACGACGCCGTCCAGGCCGCCCAGCTCCTCGCCGACGACGTCGGCCAGCCGCCCGAGGTGCTCGTCGTTGGTGACGTCCAGCTCGATGACCTTGGTGGGCTTGGGCAGCTTCTTGGCGATGCGCTCGGTCAGGGTGGGCCGCGGGAACGCCGTCAGGATGATCTCCGCGCCCTGCTCCTGGGCCAGCTTGGCCGTGTGGAAGGCGATGGAGGACTCCATCAGCACACCGGTGATCAGGACGCGCTTGCCCTCGAGGATTCCGCTCATGGTGATCAGTGACCCATTCCCAGTCCGCCGTCAACGGGGATGACGGCTCCAGTGATGTACGAGGCGTCGTCCGAGGCGAGGAACCGCACCGTCGCGGCGACCTCCTCAGGCTGCGCGTAACGGCCGAGCGGCACCTGCGAGACGATGTTCTGGCGCTGCTCGTCGGTGAGCGCCTTGGTCATGTCGGTGTCGACGAAACCGGGCGCGACGACGTTGAAGGTGAGGTTGCGCGAGCCCAGCTCACGGGCGAGGGAGCGCGCGAAGCCGACCAGGGCGGCCTTGGAGGCGGCGTAGTTCGCCTGGCCCGCCGAGCCGAGCAGGCCGACCACGGACGAGATCAGGATGACGCGGCCCTTCTTGGCGCGCAGCATGCCGCGGTTGGCGCGCTTGACGACGCGGAAGGTGCCGGTGAGATTGGTGTCGATGACCGAGGTGAAGTCCTCCTCGGACATGCGCATCAGGAGCTGGTCCCTGGTCACGCCGGCGTTGGCGATCAGGACCTCGACCGGACCGTGCTGGTCCTCGATCTCCTTGTAGGCCTGCTCCACCTGCTCCGGGTCGGTGATGTCGCACTTGACGGCGAGGAAGCCGGCCGGCGGCTCACCCGAGCGGTACGTGATCGCGACCTTGTCGCCGGCGTCGGCGAACGCGCGGGCGATGGCGAGGCCGATGCCCCGGTTTCCTCCGGTGACGAGAACCGAGCGGCTCAACGGATCACCCTTTCGATAGCGGTCTGCAGATGTCCGACAACCCGCCCGATGACAGGCGGCTTCATCGAAAACCTATCGGTCGCGCCGCGCGCGTGGGCAATCGGGCACCGACAGTGGCGCGGGGGTGTCACTGTCGGATCCCTACAGAACACCCCGGGTCCGGGCCTGAAACATGTGGTCCGCCGGGCCGCTCCCACGACATGATCGGACCCGACAGGCCACGACAGCAGGGAGACCTCCGTGCCCCATTCCATCGACGAAGCCTTCACGGCGCTTCCCCTACGGGCCCTCGCCGACGCCGCCCTGGCACGCGCGCGTGCGCTCGGGGCCGAGCACGCGGACTTCCGTCTCGAGCGAGTGCGCAGCGCGTCCTGGCGGCTGCGCGACGCCAAGCCCGCCGGATCGTCGGACACCACCGATCTCGGGTATGCGGTGCGGGTCGTGCACGGCGGTACGTGGGGCTTCGCGTCCGGGGTGGACCTGACCCTTGACGCGGCGGCCAAGGTCGCCTCGCAGGCGGTGGCGATGGCGAAGCTGTCCGCGCAGGTGATCAGGGCGGCGGGCTCCGACGAGCGCGTGGAACTGGCCGCCGAACCGGTGCACGCCGACAAGACGTGGATCTCGTCGTACGAGATCGACCCGTTCTCCGTGCCCGACGAGGAGAAGGCGGCGCTGCTCACGGAGTGGAGCACACGACTGCTGGCCGCGAACGGCGTCAGTCACGTGGACGCCTCGCTGCTCACCGTGCACGAGAACAAGTTCTACGCCGACACCGCCGGGACCGTGACGACCCAGCAGCGGGTGCGGCTGCATCCGGAGCTGACCGCCGTGTCGGTCGACGAGTCGAGCGGGGAGTTCGACTCCATGCGGACCGTCGCCCCGCCCGTGGGGCGCGGCTGGGAGTACCTGACCGGCACCGGCTGGGACTGGGACGCCGAGCTGGAGCGGATCCCGGAGCTGCTCGCCGAGAAGATGCGGGCGCCGAGTGTGGAGCCGGGCCTGTACGACCTGGTGGTCGACCCGTCCAACCTGTGGCTGACCATCCACGAGTCCATCGGCCACGCCACCGAACTGGACCGCGCGCTCGGCTACGAGGCCGCCTACGCCGGCACCTCGTTCGCCACCTTCGACCAGCTGGGCAAGCTGAGGTACGGCTCCGAGCTGATGAACGTCACCGGGGACCGCACCGCCGAGCACGGACTCGCGACCATCGGGTACGACGACGAGGGCGTCGCGGCGCAGTCCTGGGACCTGGTGAAGGACGGCACGCTGGTCGGCTACCAGCTGGACCGGCGGATCGCGCGGCTCACCGGCTTCGACCGGTCCAACGGGTGCGCGTTCGCCGACTCCCCCGCCCATGTGCCGGTGCAGCGCATGGCCAACGTGTCCCTGCAGCCGGACCCGGCCGGGTTGTCCACGGAGGACCTGATCGGGGGTGTCGACCGGGGCATCTACGTCGTCGGCGACCGGTCCTGGTCGATCGACATGCAGCGGTACAACTTCCAGTTCACCGGACAGCGCTTCTTCAAGATCGAGAACGGGCGGATCACCGGGCAGCTGAAGGACGTGGCCTACCAGGCGACCACGACCGACTTCTGGGGTTCGATGGCCGCCGTGGGCGGTCCGCAGACCTATGTCCTCGGCGGCGCCTTCAACTGCGGCAAGGCCCAGCCCGGACAGGTGGCCGCCGTGTCGCACGGGTGCCCCTCCGCCCTCTTCAAGGGCGTCAACATTCTGAACACCACCGAGGAGGCCGGTCGATGAGCGCCCGTACCCACAAGCCGCACGAGGTCGTCGAGCAGGCGCTCGCGCTGTCCCGGGCCGACGGCTGCGTCGTCATCGCCGACGAGCACTCCACCGCCAACCTGCGCTGGGCGGGCAACGCGCTCACCACGAACGGTGTGACACGCGGTCGTACGCTCACCGTGATCGCGACCGTGGACGGCAAGGAGGGCACCGCCTCCGGTGTCGTGTCGCGTTCGGCGGTCACCGCTCAGGAACTGGAGCCGCTGGTGCGCGCCGCCGAGGCCGCCGCGCGGGGTGCGGGGCCCGCCGAGGACGCGCAGCCGCTGGTCGGTGATGTGCCGCAGTCGCCGGACTTCACGGACGCGCCGGCCGAGACCTCCTCCGCGGTGTTCGCCGACTTCGCGCCGGCCCTCGGCGAGGCGTTCGCACGCGCGCGTGCGGGCGGCCGTGAGCTGTACGGCTTCGCCAACCACGAGCTGGTGTCGACGTATCTGGGCACGTCCACCGGGCTGCGCCTGCGGCACGACCAGCCCACCGGCACGCTGGAACTGAACGCCAAGTCGCCCGACCGTACGCGCTCGGCCTGGGCGGGCCGCGCCACGCGGGACTTCAAGGACATCGACCCCGGCGCGCTCGACGCCGAACTGGCCGTACGGCTCGGCTGGGCGGAGCGGCGCGTGGAGCTGCCCGCCGGCCGGTACGAGACGCTGCTGCCGCCGAGCGCGGTCGCGGACCTGATGATCTACCAGCTGTGGTCGGCATCGGGCCGCGACGCCGCCGAGGGCCGGACGGTGTTCTCCAAGCCGGGCGGCGGCACGCGTGTCGGCGAGAGGCTCAGCGAGCTGCCGCTGACCCTGCGCAGCGACCCGAACGAGCCGGGCCTGGAGTGCCCGCCCTTCGTGGTCGCCCACTCCTCCGGCGGCGACCAGTCCGTGTTCGACAACGGTCTGCCGACCCGCACCACCGAGTGGATCAGCGAGGGTGTGCTCAAGCACCTGACCACCACCCGGCACAGTGCGGGCCTGACCGGGCTGCCGGTCGCCCCGGTCCTCGGGAACCTGATCCTGGACGGCGGGGACGACCGCTCGCTTCAGGAGATGGTCGCGGGCACCGGGCGCGGGCTGCTGCTGACCTGCCTGTGGTACATCCGCGAGGTCGACCCGGCGACGCTGCTGCTCACCGGCCTGACCCGGGACGGCGTCTACCTCGTCGAGAACGGCGAGGTGACCGGGCAGGTGAACAACTTCCGGTTCAACGAGTCGCCGGTGAACCTGCTGCGGCGGGCCACGGAGGCGGGCCGTACGGAGAAGACGCTGCCGCGCGAGTGGAGCGACTGGTTCACCCGGGCCGCGATGCCCGCGCTGCGGATCCCGGATTTCAACATGAGCTCTGTCAGTCAGGGCGTATAACCTCGTAGCGTTCGTGGTCGGGTGTCACCCGACTGCCCGAAGATCACCGAGGAGACACGAGAACCGTGACGGACATCGTCGACGAGCTGAAGTGGCGGGGGCTGTTCGCCCTGTCCACTGACGAGGACGCTTTGCGCAAGGCGCTCGCGGACGGTCCCGTCACGTTCTATTGCGGTTTCGACCCGACAGCGCCGTCACTGCACGTGGGGCACCTGGTGCAGGTCCTCACGGTGCGCCGGCTCCAGCAGGCCGGGCACCGGCCGCTGGCCCTGGTGGGCGGCGCGACGGGCCTGATCGGCGACCCGCGCCCGACGGCGGAGCGCACGCTGAACGATCCGGAGACGGTGGCCGGCTGGGTCGGCAAGCTGCGCGCCCAGATCGAGCCGTTCCTCTCCTTCGAGGGCGAGAACGCGGCCGTCATGGTCAACAACCTCGACTGGACCGCGAACCTCTCCGCGATCGAGTTCCTGCGGGACATCGGCAAGCACTTCCGGGTCAACAAGATGCTGACGAAGGACTCCGTGGCCCGCCGTCTGGAGTCGGACCAGGGCATCAGCTACACGGAGTTCAGCTACCAGATCCTGCAGGGCATGGACTTCCTGCAGCTGTACCGGCGGTACGGCTGCACGCTCCAGCAGGGCGGCAGCGACCAGTGGGGCAACCTCACGGCGGGTCTCGACCTGATCCACCGGCTGGAGCCGGGCGCCGAGGCGCACGCCCTGGCCACCCCGCTGATGACCAAGGCGGACGGCACCAAGTTCGGCAAGACCGAGAGCGGCGCCGTCTGGCTCGACCCGGAGATGACCACGCCGTACGCGTTCTACCAGTTCTGGCTGAACGTGGACGACCGGGACATCTCGAAGTACATGCGGATCCTGTCCTTCAAGTCCCGCGAGGAGCTGGAGGAGCTGGAGCGGCAGACCGAGGAGCGTCCGCAGGCCCGAGCGGCGCAGCGGGCGCTCGCCGAGGAGCTGACGACCCTGGTGCACGGTGCCGGGCAGACCGCCGCGGTCATCGCCGCGTCCCGCGCCCTGTTCGGGCAGGGCGAGCTGGCGGAGCTGGACGGCCGGACGCTGGCGGCGGCGCTGTCCGAGGTGCCGCACATCCAGGTCGCCGAGCTGGGTCCGGTGGTCGACCTGTTCGCCGAGGTCGGTCTCGTCGCCAGCAAGTCCGCTGCGCGGCGGACGGTGAAGGAGGGCGGTGCCTACGTGAACAACGTCAAGGTCGCCTCCGAGGATGCCGTCCCGGGCAAGGAGGATCTGCTGGACGGGCGGTGGCTGGTGCTGCGGCGGGGGAAGAAGAACCTTGCGGCGGTGGAGGTTGTTGCCGGGTAGCGCCGTGGGGGCGTGGGGTCTTCTGCGGGCTGCGGCTTCGTCGTGGCCTGTGGCGCAGTTCTCCGCGCCCCTTTCGGGGTGCTTCCCTTCAGGGGGTGGTCAGACTCTGACCCGCTGCTGCTTCCTCTTGCCCAGCGTCGCCATGTAGAGGGCGTCGACCGCCGCGACGATGATGATCGCCGCGACCAGCTGGAAGATGTGCCGGCTCCAGTCGATGCCGCGGGTCGCCTCGACCCCGAGGGCGCGGGCGAGCGCGTTGCCGACGATGGCGCCGAGCATGCCGCAGATGGTGGTCAGCCACAGCGGGCTGTGCTGCTTTCCCGGGATGACCGCCTTGGCGATGATGCCCAGCACGAATCCCACGATGATCGCCCACAACCAGCCCATGGCTGCCTCCTCGTACGGCTCGACGTGAGCATTACGGCAAGTGTGGGCCGGTGGGCCGTACGGCGCATGTCGGGTTCCCCCGTGCGCGGCAGGGCCGGCGACGGCACCGCGGGCAGTGGGCCACCCGGTCTCGTAGGCGGCGTGGCCGCGGCGTAACGTGGGAGGTCGGGCAGGGTCCGATGCGGGCGGATGGTGGAATGTGATGCGGAAACAGCACGATGGCGGCGTCCAGGTGTTCCGGATCACCGGAGCCCGGACGGGACTCGCGGAGGATGTGCGGGGCCGGCAGCGGCGGTACGTCATCTCGATGACGATCCGCACGGCGTCGGTGATTCTCGCCGTCTCGCTGTGGAACGTCGAGCGTCACGTCGCGCTCGTGGCGCTCGTGCTCGGCGCGGTGCTCCCCTATATCGCCGTGGTGATCGCGAACGCGGGCCGGGAGCGCCCGCCGTCCCTTCCGTCGACGTTCGTCGCCGCGCCGATGCGGCCGATGATCACTCCGTCGCGGGCGGAGGCGGCGCAGGAGGAGTCCGTTCCACAGGACTCGGCGGCTCGTCCGACGGGGGCGCGCGGTGAGCGTCCCGGCCCCGCGTGACCACAGCGGCAGCGGCGGAAGCGGAATGGAGCCGCCCGTCAATCTCAAGAAAAGCTCAGATCAATCATGCAGTTCCAGTGCCGGTGGGTGGGGTACCCGTGACATACTGCGTACGCGCTCCGCATCCCCCGTCGGAGCGACGGACCGACGCCGGGCAGCTCCCCCCGTGGCTGCTCGGCGTCGCCTTGTTTGCGCCCCTTCTGTGAGACGAACCAGAGACGAACCTGTGAGTGACGAGACCCCGGTCTGCTCCGCCAAGGGCTGCCGCGCCGACGCGGTGTGGGTGCTGGCGTGGAACAACCCGAAGATCCACACGCCGGAGCGGCGCAAGACATGGCTCGCCTGCGAGGAGCACCGCGAGCATCTGTCGCAGTTCCTCGGCGTGCGGGGCTTCCTGAAGGACGTGGTGGAGTTCGCGGACTGGCAGGAGCCCGGAGGGTCCTAGCCGCCGATCGCCGACATCGGTCGGTCCGGCTGGACGAAGGACGGGTCGTCCAGGCCCGCTCCCGCCTTCTTGCCCCACATCGCCAGTTTCCAGATGCCCGCGATCTCCTCGTCCGGGGCGCCGGAGCGCAGGGCCGCGCGGAGATCGGTCTCCTCGGTCGCGAACAGGCAGGTGCGTATCTGGCCGTCGGCCGTGAGGCGGGTACGGTCGCAGGCCGCGCAGAAGGGGCGGGTGACCGAGGCGATGACGCCGACCCGGTGCGGGCCGCCGTTCACCAGCCAGCGCTCCGCCGGGGCCGAGCCGCGTGTGTCGGAGCCCTCGGGGGTGAGGTCGAAGCGGGTGCGCAGGGAGGCGAGGATGTCCCCGGCGGTGACCATGCTGTCCCGTTTCCAGCCGTGCTGGGCGTCCAGGGGCATCTGCTCGATGAACCGGAGTTCGTAGTCGTGCTCCACGGCCCAGGCCAGCAGGTCGGGGGCCTCGTCCTCGTTCAGGCCCGGCATCAGGACCGTGTTGACCTTGACCGGGGTCAGACCGGCATCGCGGGCGGCCTGGAGGCCTTCGAGGACGTCCTTGTGGCGGTCGCGCCGGGTCAGGGTCTTGAAGACGTCCGGGCGGAGGGTGTCCAGGGAGACGTTGACCCGGTCGAGGCCTGCGGCCTTCAGGGCGGTCGCGGTGCGCCTGAGGCCGATGCCGTTGGTGGTGAGGGACATCTGGGGGCGCGGGGCGAGGGCCGCGACGCGCTCGACGATGCCCACCAGACCGGGGCGCAGCAGGGGCTCGCCGCCGGTGAAGCGGACCTCCTCGACGCCGAGCAGCCGCACGGCGATGTCGATGAGGCGGACTATCTCGTCGTCCGTGAGCAGGTCGGGCTTGGCCAGCCACTGCAGGCCCTCCTCGGGCATGCAGTACGTGCAGCGCAGATTGCAGCGGTCGGTCAGCGAGACCCTCAGGTCGGTGGCCACTCGGCCGTAGGTGTCGATGAGCACGTGGGCCCCCTCCCGCGAATCCCGAAGCTGTTGTCTTCCGTCACTTGCGAGCCTACGCGACACCACCGACAACGACAGCGACCCGATCCGACGAGGTACGGCGAGGCCGCGTCGTAGGACTGTACAGTCCCGTCACGACGCGGCCGTCGTACGAACGTCAGGGCACTCCCGTCAGTGTGCTCCGGTGCCGGTCAGGGACCGGACCTCCAGTTCGGCGTACTTGCCGGCGTCCGGGACCTCCTTCGAGAGCAGGGTGCCCACGGCGCCGAGCAGGAATCCGACGGGGATGGAGATGATGCCGGGGTTCTCCAGCGGGAACCAGTGGAAGTCGACGTCGGGGAACATCGAGGCCGGCTTGCCGGAGACCACCGGCGAGAACAGCACCAGGCCGACCGCGGTGACCAGGCCGCCGTAGATCGACCACAGGGCTCCGGAGGTGGTGAACCGCTTCCAGAACAGGCTGTAGAGGATGGTCGGCAGGTTGGCGGAGGCGGCGACCGCGAAGGCGAGGGCCACCAGGCCGGCCACGTTCAGATCGCGGGCCAGGGCGCCGAGGACGATCGAGACCGCGCCGATGCCGACGGTCGCCCAGCGGGCCGCGCCGATCTCCTGCTTCTCGGTGGCCTGGCCCTTCTTGATGACGTTGGCGTAGATGTCGTGCGCGAAGGAGGACGACGAGGCCAGGGTCAGGCCCGCGACGACCGCGAGGATGGTGGCGAAGGCGACGGCGGAGATGCTGGCGAGCAGGACGGCGCCCCAGGTGGAGTGGGCGCCGCCCAGATGCAGTGCCAGGAGCGGGGCGGCGGTGTTGCCGGCCTTGTTGGAGGCGATGATCTCGTCCGGCTTGATGAGGGCCGCCGCGCCGAAGCCGAGGGCGAGGGTCATCAGGTAGAAGGCGCCGATCAGGCCGATCGCCCAGATGACGGACTTACGGGCGGCCTTCGCCGTCGGCACGGTGTAGAAGCGGATCAGGATGTGCGGCAGGCCCGCGGTGCCGAGGACCAGGGCGATGCCGAGCGAGATGAAGTCCAGTTTGGTGGTGCCGGTGGCGCCGTACTTCAGGCCCGGCTCGAGGAAGGCCCCGCCCTTGCCGCTGTTGTCGGCGGCCCTGCCGAGCAGATCGGAGATGTTGAAGTGGAACTTCAGCAGGACCAGGAAGGTCAGCAGCAGGGCGCCGGCGATCAGCAGCACCGCCTTGACCATCTGGACCCAGGTGGTGCCCTTCATGCCGCCGATGGTGACGTACACGATCATCAGGACGCCGACCAGGGCGACGATTCCGATCTTGCCGCCGTCGCTGGTGATGCCCAGCAGCAGCGAGACGAGGACCCCGGCGCCCGCCATCTGGGCCAGCAGGTAGAAGATCGAGACGACGATCGTGGAGGTGCCGGCGGCCGTGCGGACGGGGCGTTGGCGCATGCGGTAGGCCAGGACGTCGCCCATGGTGTAGCGGCCGGAGTTGCGCAGCGGCTCGGCGACCAGGAGCAGGGCGACGAGCCAGGCGACGAGGAAGCCGATGGAGTACAGGAAGCCGTCGTATCCGAACAGGGCGATGGCGCCCGCGATGCCGAGGAAGGACGCGGCGGACATGTAATCGCCGGAGACGGCGAGGCCGTTCTGGAAGCCGGTGAACTGGCGTCCGCCCGCGTAGAAGTCGGCGGCGTCCTTGGTCTGGCGGCCGGCCCAGACGGTGATGACGAGGGTGGCGGCGACGAACACCGCGAACAGGGTGATGATCAGCGTCCGGTGCTCGCCGGCCTCACCGGCGGCCAGCAGGGTGTGCTGTGCGGGGCTCATGCGCCGCCCTCCATCCGGGACTTGATGGCCTTGGCCCTGGGGTCGAGTTGGGCGGCGGCGTGCCGGGCGTACCACCAGGCGATGAGGAAGGTGGTGAGGAACTGGGCGAGGCCCAGGACGAGGGCCACGTTGATGTTGCCGGCCACCTTGGTGCCCATGAAGCCGCCCGCGTAGTTGGACAGCAGGACGTACAGCAGGTACCAGGCGGTGAAGGCGACGGTCAGCGGGAAGGCGAAGGAGCGGTGGGCGCGGCGCAGTTCACCGAACTCCGCGCTCTGCTGCACATCGGCGAACTCCTCGGTGGAGGGAAGGGGCGCCCCCGGTGTCGCGGGGGGCGGTGTCTCGGTGGCCACGGGGTCTCCTCGCGTTGCGGATGCGGTGAGTGGACGGGGCTCGATGGTGCTCGCGCTCCCTGTCCGAGGTCCACGGCGCCACGCGAGGACGGGTTCAAGTCCTATGAGTTCTTTCGCAAGCGTTCCTGGCGAGTCATTGCCGAGTCATTGCTGAGCGGCGAGGCGGGGGGATAGCTTCTGCCTGCAACACCCGTCATGTACCTGCCCGAGCACCGATCTGTGTCTCGGGCGGTTCTGTATCCGGATGATGTGGAGATCCCATGGCTCATCTGCGCTCCAGACGCCGGCTCGCGCTCGCCGTGCCGGTCGTGCTGTCGCTGACCGCCTCGCTCGGTTTCCTGCCGGCGACGGCCTCGGCGGCACCGGCCGCGGCCCCGGCGGCGCGGGCGGCGGACGACGGACCGAATCTCGCGTACGTGGTCAACACCCGTACGGATCACCGCACGATCGAGTCGGTGCAGCGCGAGATCACCCGCAACGGCGGCACCGTCGTGGCCCGTTACGACCGGATCGGCGTGATCGTCGTGCACTCGGCGAACCCCGACTTCGGGGCCCGGATGCGCGCGGTGCGCGGGGTCGACTCGGCGGGCGCCACGCGTACGGCGCCGCTGAGCGCCGCGGGGACGACCGACGAGGGCGCCGTGCAGGTCCTGTCGAAGGCGGAGGCCGCGAAGCTCGCCGGCAGCGCCGCAGCGGGCGAGGAGCCCCTGGAGGCGGACCAGTGGGATCTGCGGGCGATCGGCGCCGACAAGGCCGCGCGGATCAACCCGGGCAGCCCGAGCGTGACCGTCGGTGTCATCGACACGGGCGTCGACGACACCCACCCGGACATAGCCCCGAACTTCTCCGCGTCCCAGTCGGCGAACTGTGTGAGCGGCAAGGCGGACACGACGTACGGCGCGTGGCGGCCGGCGGACGCCGATCACTACCACGGCACCCACGTGGCCGGCGAGATAGCCGCGGCCCGCAACGGCACAGGCGTGGCGGGCGTGGCGCCGGGCGTGAAGGTCGCGAGCATCACGGTGGCCCAGCCGGACGCGACCTCGCTGTTCTATCCGGAGAGCGTGGTCTGCGCGTTCGTGTTCGCCGCGGACCATGGCATCCAGATCACCAACAACAGCTACTACGTTGATCCATGGCTGTACAACTGCATGGATGATCCCGATCAACGTGCCATCGTTGACGCGGTCAACAGGGCCCAGTCGTATGCACAGCGCAAGGGCACGCTCAATGTGGCCGCCGCGGGTAACTCCAACGACGACCTGGACGCGGACGCCCTCACGGACGGCTCCAGCCCCGACGACTCGACCGCCACCACCCGCTCGGTCGACCCGCACGAGTGCTTCGACGTGCCGACCCAGCTGCCCGGCGTGGTGACCGTGAGCGCGGTGGGCGTGAAGGGTGCCAAGTCGTACTACTCCAGCTACGGCCAGGGGGTGATCGACGTGGCGGGGCCGGGCGGCGACAAGTACCAGGTCCCGGACACGCCGTCGAAGAACGGACGCATCCTGTCCACGCTGCCGAACGACCAGTACGGATTCCTGCAGGGCACCTCGATGGCGTCCCCGCACGTGGCCGCGGTCGCCGCGCTGCTGAAGTCGGCGCATCCCTACGCCACTCCGGCCCAGCTGCAGGCCCTCCTGAAGGCGGAGGCGGACAACCCGGGCTGCCCGAGCGGGCCCTACGACGGGAACGGGGACGGAGTCGTGGACGCGACCTGCGTCGGCGGCACGCGCGTCAACGGCTTCTACGGCTTCGGCGTCGTCGACGCGCTGCGCGCGGTCGAGTAGCAAGGCAGGCGGCAGCTTGCAGCAAGGCCGGCAGCCGCTCAACCTATTGATTCAGTCAATACTGCATAGTGCAGTCATGACTGGAATCAAGTTCGCGTGGTCCGCCCTGGGCGGCGATCCCGCCGCTGTCGCGCGGGTCACCACCGTGCCGCGGGAAGGCGCGCTCCAGGCGCGCCTTCCCGTGCGGGAACTCGCCCGCGCCTGTGTCGGTACCTGCGCGCTGGCCGCCGCGGAGCTGGCGGCCCGCCGGGCGCGCCTCACCGAGGTGCCCCGCGTCCGGGTCGACGACGGCGCCGTCGCGGCCGCCTTCCACAGTGAACGGCATCTGCTGGTCGACGGGCGGCCGCCGGTCGCCTTCGCGCCGCTGTCGCGGTTCTGGCGGACGGCCGACGGCTGGGTGCGCACCCACGCCAACTACCCCCATCACCGGGCCCGGCTGCTCGGCGCGCTCGGTCTGCCGGCGGACGCCTCGGTGGAGGCGGTGGCCGCCCGGCTCGCCGAACACTCGGCGCTGGAGGCCGAGGAGGCGGTCTACGGCGCCGGCGGCCTCGCCGTGGCCCTGCGCACCCCGAAGGAGTGGCAGGCGCACGAGCAGGCCGCCGAGGTGGCCGCACGGCCGCTGGTCGAACGCGAGCGGCCCACCACGGCACCCGCGCGCGTGCTCGCACCCCTGGACCCGGCCGCCGCTTCACTGCTGCCCGCAGCCGGGCTGCGCGTACTGGATCTCACCCGGGTCCTCGCCGGCCCGGTCGCCACGCGCACCCTGGCCCTGCTGGGCGCGGACGTGCTCCGCCTGGACGCCCCCTGGCTGCCCGAGCTCCCCGACCAGCACGCCGACACGGGCTTCGGGAAGCGGTCCGCCACGCTCGACCTGGGCACCGACCGGGACACCTTCGAGGAACTGCTGGCCTCGGCCGACGTCGTCGTCACCGGCTACCGGCCGGGCGCACTCGACCGGTTCGGGCTCTCCCCGCAGGCGCTGTTCGCGCGCCGGCCCGGGCTGGTCGTCGCGCAGGTCTCCGCGTGGGGCGCGTACGGCCCCTGGGGCGGGCGGCGCGGCTTCGACAGCCTGGTGCAGGTAGCGACCGGTATCGCGACGACCGAGGGTTCGGCCGCCCAGCCCGGTGCGCTGCCCGCTCAGGCCCTGGACCACGGCACCGGCCATCTGCTGGCGGCGGCCGTCCTGCGGGCGCTGACCGAGCAGTCGTACGACGGCGGCGGCCGGTGGGTGCGGCTCGCGCTGGCCCGGACCGCGCTCTGGCTGACGGACGGGATCCGGCCGACCGCGGCCACGGGCGCGCCGTACGAGGGGCCGCAGGCCTGGCTGGCCGAGACCGGCAGCCCGCTCGGCCGGCTGCGGCACGCGCTGCCACCGGTGTCCTTCACGGGCGGCCCCGCCGACTGGGCTCGCCCTCCGGTGCCCTGGGGGTCGGACAGCGCCCGCTGGCGGTGAGTGCGCGGACGGCCGGAAACGTACGTACGCGTGGAATGCCGTACCGCCGGTTGTTTTCCGGGACTTGCCCCGTTCTGCGGCGCCTGGCGAGGATCACGGAGTGAGCTTGATACGACCGTCCGCCGAGGTGAGCGACGAAGACGGCCGCACCCGGCGGCCCGGCACCGGCCGGGCCGCCGCCCTGCTGGCCCTGGTGGCACTGGGCGCTCTGATCCCACTGCTCGGGCCGTCGGCGGCCCTGCACGGCACCGGGGAGGCCGCCGCTCCGGGGGCCGGTGGCATCGGGCTGCTGCGCACGGTGCTGTTCGCCGCGCTCAGCGTTCCCCTCGGTGAGCTGTTCGTGCACCGGCTCGCCCGGCGTCTGCCCGCCGTCCCGCCCCAACGGCCGCGCAGCTGGGCGCCGTTCGCCTGTGTCGCCGGTTTCGTCGCCGCGCTGGCGCTCGCCTCGGTGGTGTCCGCCGGCAATCTGATCCCGCACCGCCTCGGCCAGATCGACGTCGGCGGCCTGTACGGCTCCCGTGACGGCGAACTGGCCCTGCTGGAGGTCAACGCCTTCCTCCTGGCGGCGGTGCTCGCGCGGCGCCCGGCGGCCCAGGTGTGGCCCCTGGCCGCGGTCGTGGTCGCGGAGGCGCTGCGGGCCCATCCCACGACCGAACAGAGCCCGCTGACCGGCTCGGGGCTGACGCTGGTGCACCTGACGTGCGCCGCGCTGTGGGCCGGCGGCCTGCTGCACGCCGTGCGGCTGCTCAGGCTGTGGCGCGGCGACCCGGCCGGGGCCGCGCTGCTTTGCCGGTACGCGCGCGTGGCGGCCGTTCTGCTCGCGGCGATCACCGCGACGGGCGTGTGCAGTTCGCTGCGCCGCATGCCGTCGGCCACGGTCCTGGACCAGTTGACGACGACGGCGTACGGACGCACCCTGCTGGCCAAGGTCACCCTGGTCGCCGCCGTCGCGCTGCTCGCCCTGTGGGCGCGGATCCGGCTGCGCCGCGCCGCCGACCCGCTGAGCGCGTACGCCCCCGCGCGGGCCGAGCTGGTCGCACTGGGCGCGGTCGTCGCGGTCTCGGGCCTGCTCACCGCGCTGCCGCTGCCGATCCGCTGGAGCTGACCGGCCGTGACCGGCTACTGGTCGTTGGTGACGAGCACCTTGAGGGCGGTGCGCTCGTCCATGGCCTTGTAGCCGTCGGGGACCCCCTCGACGCCGACGGTCATGTCGAACACCGGGGAGGGGTCGATCGTGCCGTCGAGGACGTCCGGCAGCAGGTCCGGGATGTAGGCGCGGACCGGGGCGACACCGCCGCGCAGGGCGATGTTCCGGTCGAACATGACGCCGAGGTCGAGGCCGGTGCCGCTGCCGTGCGGCACGCCCACGAAGCCGATCGCACCGCCGTCGCGGGTGATGCCGACGGCCGTCCGCATGGACTGCTCGGTGCCGACGGCCTCGACAACGGCGTGCGCGCCCTGGCCGCGGGTGAGTTCACGGACGGCGTCGACGGCCGCGTCCCCGCGCTCGGCGACGACGTCGGTGGCGCCGAAGCGGCGCGCGATGTCGGTACGGATCTCGTGCCGGCCCAGCGCGATGATCCGCTCGGCGCCGAGCCGCTTGGCGGCCAGGACGGCGCACAGGCCGACCGCGCCGTCACCGACGACGGCGACCGTGGCACCGGGGCGGGCGCCCGCGCCGAGAGCGGCGTGGTGGCCGGTGCCCAGGACGTCGGAGAGGGTCAGCAGGGCGGACAGCAGGTGGTCGTCGGAGGCCGCGTCCTTGGGGAGCTGGACGAGGGTGCCGTCGGCGAAGGGCACGCGCACGGCCTCTCCCTGGCCGCCGTCGTAGCCGACGGAGCCCCAGAAGCCGCCGTGCTCGCAGGACGTCGTCAGGCCCTCGCGGCAGTAGTCGCAGACTCCGTCGGACCACATGAACGGCGCGACCACCAGGTCACCGGGCCTGACGGTGCTCACCTCGGAACCGGTCGCCTCGACGACCCCGAGGAACTCGTGCCCGATGCGCTGGCCCGGCTGCCGGGCCGCCTCGCCACGGTAGGCCCACAGGTCGCTGCCGCAGATGCAGGCGCGCAGCACCCGCACCACGGCGTCGGTGGGCAACTGCACCACGGGCTCGGGGACGTCCTCCACGCGCATGTCGTACGGGGCGTGGATGGTGGTGGCGCGCATGGCGAGGGTCCTTCTCGTGCGGGGTCGTACGGTGCGCTCAGGGGGTGGTCGAGCGCACCTCACGGTACGACGTCGGGTGCGGGGGCCGCTCGCCCCGGGTGCCGTGGAACCCGGACGGGGGCGCTCACGCGCCTGCCGCGCCCAGCAGGCTGCCCGCCGCGTACGTCACCCCCATCGCGAGCGCCCCGCCCAGCACGTTCCGCAGCAACGCGCGCTTGGGGTCGGCCGCTCCCAGCCGGGCGCTGCTCCACCCGGTGAGGACGAGCGCGGCCAGTACGGACGCCACAGTGACCGGGAGCCGCCAGGCGGCCGGGGGCAGCACGATGGCCAGCAGGGGCAGCAGCGCGCCCACGGTGAAGGCCAGGAAACTCGCCCAGGCCGCGTGCCAGGGGTCGGTCAGCTCGTCCGGGTCGATGCCGAGCTCCACGCGCGCGTGGGCTTTCAGCGCGTCCCGCGCGGTGAGCTGCTCTGCGGCTTCCCGGGCGACCTCCTGGGACAGCCCGCGCTGCCGAAGCAGCCCGGTCAGCTCCTCCAGCTCCATCTCCGGCTGCTCGCGCAGCTCGCGCCGTTCCAGGGCCAGTGCGGCCATCTCCGAATCCCGCTGGGTCGACACGGACACGTACTCGCCCGCCGCCATCGACATCGACCCGGCGAGCAGGCCGGCCAGCCCCGCCGTGAGCAGGGCGGCGCGGGAGTCCGTCGCACCGGCCACGCCGACGACGAGTCCGGCGGTGGACACGATGCCGTCGTTCGCCCCGAGGACGGCCGCCCGCAGCCAGTTCAGGCGGGAGCCCAGCGCACCGACGTGCGCCTCGTCATGGGTTGGTTCCGTCACAGCAGGGAGGATCGCACCCCCGCCGTCACCACACCCGCACCGACGCCCCCCGTGCGAACACCGGGCTGGTCGCGTCCGCCGGGGGTCGCGTCAGCGGTTCGGCGATCTCGGCCGCCGTCGGGCCCACCTTCGCGGCGATGGGGTCGAGGAGGCCGAGGTCGAAGCCGTAGACGCGGGCCGCGTTGCCGCCGAGCATCGCCGTGAGCTCGTCGTGGGGGACGCCCGCGTAGGCGAAGCGGAGGGCCTCGCGGGTGTAGGGATGGGTGCCCTCGTCGTGCGGGTAGTCGCTGCCCCACATGATCTTGTCGACGCCGATGCGGTCGCGCAGCGGCACCTCGTGCGGGCGCATGAAGCTGGCGCCGACGAAGCAGTGGTCCCGCCAGACCCGGGAGGGCGGCGCGCCCATACCGTCGGCCAGTCCGGCGCCGAACTTGGCCTCCGCGGTGTCCGCCCGCGTGGCCGCGGCGACCAGGCGGCCGTGGTAGTAGTCCAGCATGCCGAGCACCCCGGGGATCCAGCCGGAGCCCTGTTCGGTGAGGACCAGTCTCAGGTCCGGGTGACGGCGGAAGGCGCCGCCGAACACCAGGTGCCACAGGGCGCGGTGGGAGAACCAGGTCGTCTCCACCATGAACACCGCGCGGGCGGCGGGTTCCTCGCCGAGCGGCGGGGAGGCCGAGCCGGCGTGGTGGTTGACGGGGACGCCGAGTTCCGCGCAGGCGGCCCAGACCGGGTCGTAGGTGCGCGAGTACAGCTCGGGCAGGCCGGAGCCGGGCGGGGTGCCGGGCAGCATCAGGCCGCCCTTCAGGCCCGCCGACGCGGCCCACCGGATCTCCTTGACGGCCTCCTCGACGTCCCCGAGCAGGATCTGGAAGACGCCGGCCCGGCGGCCCGGCGCTGCCGCGCAGAAGTCCGCGAGCCAGCGGTTGTGGGCGCGCAGTCCGGCCCAGCGCCGCTCGAAGTCCTCGGCGCCCGGCGGCGGGGCCATGAGCGAGCCGGACGGGAAGAACGGCGGGATGGTGTTCGGGAAGATCACCTCCGCCACGATCCCGTCCGCCTCCAGCTCCGCGAGGCGCCGCTCGGAGTTCCAGTTGCGGTCGGCGGAGTCGGCGAGCAGGTCCTCGTAGGGGTTGACGTAGGTGGCCGCCCAGACGTCGAAGTCGTCGTGGTACCGCTTCTCCAGGTACGGCTTGTAGTCCAGGAGATCCGCTCCCGCGTGGCAGTCGGCGGAGATCACGGTGTAGCGGGTGTCGTTCACCGGGTCACCCCCAGAAACGGGAAGTCCTCGTCGGTCAGCCAGTGCCGGCCCGTCTCGCGTGAACGCGCCCAGGACTCCTCCACGGCCGCCTGGCCGGCCGGCTGTCCGAGGTCGGCGGGGGTCGGACCGATGCGGCGGGCGAGCGGCGCCAGCTTCTCGACGTCGAAGCCGAAGACCTCCGCCGCCGCGAGGCCCAGCATCCGGCGGGTCTCGCCCACCGGGATGTCGTGGAAGGTACGGCGCAGCCACGCGCGCGTGTCGGGCCAGGTGCCCTCGGGGTGCGGGAAGTCGCTGCCCCAGAGGATGTTGTCGACGCCGATCTCGTACCGCTGGGCCAGTTCGCGCCGCTTGGTGTTGGTGGCGCAGACGAACACCTGCCGGTCGAGGTACTCGTGCGGCGGGCGCTTCAGCTCCTCGAACGGGGAGAGCTTCTTGCCGCCGTGCGCGCCGAGGTAGAGGCGGTCCATGAACCACAGCAGGTTCGGCAGCCACCAGCAGCCGGACTCGGCGACGCCGAAGCGCAGACCCGGGTGGCGCTCGAAGACGCCGGACCAGAGCAGGAACCACAGCGGCCGGGCCGGCCACCAGGTCACCTCGCTCACAAAGATGCCGAGGTGGTCGCCGTACTCCGCACGCGGGGCGGCACCGGAGTGGGTGAGTACCGGCATGCCGCACTCGGCGGCGGCCGCCCACACCGGGTCGTAACGGCGGTCGTGGTACGGCTCCCTGCCGGCCCACATCGCCGGGATCATCAGCGCGCCGAGGCCGGACTCCCTGGCCCGGTGGATCTCGGCGACGGCCTCGGTCACCTCGCCGGTGACCGGCAACAGGGCGACCCCGCAGTGCCGTTCGGGGTGCTCGGACACGAACTCCGCGAGCCAGCGGTTGTGCGCCCGCGCGCCCGCCATGCCCAGGTGCGGATCCTGGTCGCCGGTCAGGCCGAGGCCCACGCCGAAGGGCGCGGCGGTGCGGCTGTCGACGGCGTCGGCGTCGGGGAAGACCACCTCGGCGGCCACGCCGTCCCCGTCCAGTTCCTTCAGGCGCTGCGCGGTGTCCCAGCCGCCGCGCAGGCCCTCCTCGTGGTCGCGGAACCACTGGTCGGCGAAGGCCTCGTTGCGGATGCCGAGCCGGGTCATCTCCTCGCGGCGCCGGCCCTGGCCCGCGAGGAACTCGTCGAAGTCCCGGTGGAAACGGCTTTCCAGATAGGGCCGGTACTCCTCGGTGGGGAGTCCGGCGTGGCAGTCGGAGGAGATGATCAGATAGGGGTCGTCGTATGCGCTCACCAGGGCCTCCGCTCAGTCCAGGACGAAGCTTTCGAGGTACGACGGGTTCGCCCGGTCCAGCATCGACCGGGCCCGCCCGCGGATCTGGGCGTCGCTGTGCTCGCTCGCCGGAAGCAGCCAGAAGCGGTCCGCCCGGATGCCGGTCACGACGAGGTCGGCGACCTCCTCGACGGGCGTGAAGCGGACCTCCTGGCCGGCCGCGCGCATCGCCGCCTCCCACTGCTCGAGGCTGCGGTAGGGGGTCCTGCGCGGGCGCTGCTTGGCGTAGCGGGCGGGGCGGTTGCGGTGCGACTCCCACAGGCCGGTGCGCAGCATGTGCGGGCCCGGGAAGAGCACCGAGGCGCCCACGCGCGCGTGCTCGGCCTTCAGGTGCGCGTACAGGGACTCGGTCAGGGTGACGACGGCCGCCTTGGTGACCGCGTACACGGAGGCCGTCGGCAGCGGTGCTATGCCGCCGTCACCGGAGGATGTATTGACCACGTGACCGGGCTGACCCGACTTGATCATCCTGGGCACGAACGCCTGGACGCCATGGAAGACCCCCCACACATTGACGGCGAAGGCCCACCGCCAGTCGTTCGGGTCGTGCTCCCACATCCGGCCCTCGGCGCCCGAGCCGACGCCCGCGTTGTTGCACAGGACGTGCACGGCGCCGTAGGTGTCGTACGCCGCCTCGGCCAGCTCCATGACCTGGGCGCGTTCGCCGACGTCGGCCACGCGCGCGTGCACGTCGGCGCCCTCGGCGCGCAGGGCGGCCGCGGCCTTGTCGAGTGCCGCCTCCTCGACGTCGGCGAGGACCACCTTCAGGCCCTCGGCGGCGAACCGGCGGGCCATCGCGAGCCCGACCCCGCTCGCCGCCCCGGTGACGACGGCGACCTGTCCGGCTTGCAGGTCCATGCGGCTCAGCCCCTTTCCGGCGGGGCGTCGAGGATCTGCAGCGGATCGTCGTAGCGCTGGTGGACGTACGGGAGCAGCGCCTGGGCGTCGACCCGTTCGACGACCCGGCCGCTCTGGTCGCCGGTCTTCTCGCCCAGGGTGATCTCGCGCAGGCGCAGCACCGGAAGGTCGGCCACGGGGTCGTACGCCGACTCGCGCAGGACGACCTCCCCGGTGACGCGCTCCAGCCGGCGCGCCTTCTCGTGGCGCACGCAGTGCACCAGTACCGGGTCGGTGTCGAATCCCGAACCGTCCACGGCGGGGAGGAACTTGAAGTAGAAGTCGGTCCTGCGGATCGGCTCCGGCAGGGGCAGTTCGCCGCCGACCGTGCCGCGCACCTCCACGAACGCGATGCCGTGCCGGGCCAGAACCGCGCGTACGCCGCCTCCGTCGCGCTCGACCGTCACCTCGCCGAGCTTCTTGGGCTCGCCGAAGACCTCGCGCCCGCCGGTGAGGGCACGCTCGTGGGTCATCGGCATGACCAGCGGGTACCAGCCCTCGGCCGTGCCGTGCGCGGCGGCGACCGCGAACGAGCCCGCGCCGAGGGGGTATCCCGGGAGGTCGACCTTGCTGATGGTCACCCGCACGAGCGGGCTGCCGGTGGGTTTGAGGGGTGGTGGCAGGACCGCGGCGACCGCGTCCGGGTCGGTCTCCCAGACAGCCACCACGCCGGTGGACCAGATGTCGGGAATCCGCGCGCTCGTGGCGCGTGCCGCGGCGATCTCCCGCTCGGTCCGTGCGCCGTACCGTACGCGTGCCATACGCCGTACCACCTCTCTCCTGACGGATCGTCAGCTGTAACACAGTTACAGCAGACTCCGTGCGGGGTAAAGGCACGTGCAGGCAATGGGGTTGGGGGCGATCATGGCGAGTGGCCCGAGAGGTGCGCTGAGCCGCCAGACGGTGCTGGACGCCGCCACGGGGCTGGTGCGGCAGCACGGCCCGGACGCCCTGACCATGCGCAAGCTGGCCGCCGAGCTGGGCACCGCCGTGACGTCGATCTACTGGCACGTCGGGGGCCGCGAGGCGCTGCTCGACGCGCTCGTGGAGCGGACCGTGGCCGACCTCGGCGAGATCCGGCCGGTGGGCCGCACGCCGGAGCAGCGCGTGGTGTCCGTCGCGCGGGCGCTGCGCCGCCGGCTGCGCGACCACCCGCATCTGGTGGCCCTGGTGCACGAACGAGGCCTGACCGAGCGGATGTTCCTGCCCGCGCAGCAGGTCCTGGTGCGCGAGGCGCACGCGGCCGGGTTGCGTGGCGCGCGGGCCGCCGAGTTCGTCCGCGCGGTGCAGTTCCAGGCCGTCGGGCATGTGCTGGTGGAGCGCAACCGCGAGCGGGCGCCGGCAGAGCATCCCGGCGAGGAGGAACTGTGGCGTGCGGTATCGGCGGGGGACGACCCGGCGCTGGCGCGTGCGCTGGCCCGCCCGGTGGACACCGAGCGGCTGTTCGTGACGGCCGTACGAGCGCTGGTGCGGTCCCTGCTGCCACCGGCCTCTCCCACCCGCCCACCCGACTCGGCCGGCTGAGGGGCTCAGGGCGGGCGCGCATGCGCGGCGGCGACTTCACGGCACCCGTCAACCTGCCGCCGCGCCGCACGCGCGCGTGTGCGACGGGTTCGCCGGCCAGGGCGCGGGCCCGGCACGAACGGCGCCCACCGGGCCGCTCCGGCGCGGTCGGCCGAGAAGCGCGGGCCGACGCCCTCGGGCTGCGCTTTCCGTCTGACAGGGGGTGAGCCGGGCGGCACGCTCATGTGTGCGGCGGTCGAGCGGCCGGGCGGGGAACCGGCTGTCCCGGCGCCACCTGTGGGACCCCGTTGTCAGTCGTGGCCCGTATCCTCAATGACCATGCTCGAAGACCGTGCGACCGCAGTGTCCTCCCCCACCCAGTGGCCGGCCGCGTATCCGAAGGGATACGCGGTCGTTGACGTGGAGACCACCGGCCTGGCCCGGGACGACCGGATCATCTCGGCGGCCGTCTACCGGCTGGACGGGCGCGGCGAGGTCGAGGACCACTGGTACACGCTGGTCAACCCGGAGCGCGATCCGGGACCGGTGTGGATACACGGTCTGACGAGCGAGGTGCTGGAAGGGGCGCCGCTCTTCTCGGACGTCGCCGAGGAGTTCGCGGCCCGGCTGGACGGCCGGGTGCTGGTCGCGCACAACGCCGTCTTCGACTGGCAGATGATCGCGCGCGAGTACGCGCGCGCGAAGCGCGAGGCGCCGGTGCGTCAGCGGCTGTGCACCATCGCGCTGTCGAAGGAGCTGGCGCTGCCGCTGCCCAACTTCAAGCTGGAGTCGCTGGCGGCGCACTACGGAGTCGTACAGCAGCGGGCGCACCACGCGCTGGACGACGCGCGCGTGCTGGCGGAGGCGTTCCGGCCCAGTCTGCGGGCCGCGGCGGCGGGCGGTGTACGGCTGCCGCTGCTGGAGTGCCGGCCGCTGACGGAGTGGTCGGACCGTCCGGTGCCCCGGCAGTCGTCCGGTGGATCCGGGGGCTACGGCGGCTACCGGTCCGGCAGTTGGCGCCCCTCCCGCAAAAGACCCGCATGCCCCCACCCCAACCCAGGGCGCTACGAAGACGGCAAACGCCTCAAACAGGGCATGCGGGTGGCGTTCTCCGGAGACACGTCCGTCGAGCGCGAGCTGCTGGAGGACCGGGCCACCGAGGCCGGCCTGCACGTGGCGTCCAGCATCTCCCGGCTGACCAGCCTGCTGGTGACCAACGACCCCGACTCGGGCACGTCCAAGGTGGTCAAGGCACGCCAGTTCGGCACGCCGGTCGTCGACGAGGCCGCGTTCGGGCAGCTGCTGCGGGACGTCGAGCCCGCCGACGAGTGATCGTACGGATGAGTGATTGGCACACGACTCACCCGCAACCCGCTCGCCCTGGCCGCGACGACGACTCACTCTGTGGCGCATGGCGAAATGTGAAGTCTGCGGCAATGACTACGGCATGACCTTCGAGGTCCACGCACAGGGCGCGGTGCATGTCTTCGACTGCTTCTCCTGCGCGATCCACCGTATGGCCCCCATCTGCGAGCACTGCCGGGTGCAGATCATCGGCCAGGGCGTGGAGGCCGACGACAAGTGGTACTGCGGCGCCCACTGCGCCCGGGCAGAGGGCAAGACGGGCATCGTCGACCGGGTGTGACCCGGTACCCGCCTGAATGCACCCCACGGCTCGGAGGTACCGTCGTGGGGTGCACCGCTACCGCTTCCTGTTGTCCCGCCAGTGGGTCATCCTCACGCTCGTCGCGATCGCGCTGATCCCGACGATGATCAGGCTGGGCTTCTGGCAGCACCACCGGTACCTGGAGCGCACCGCCCGCAACGACCTGGTCTCCTCGGCACTGCACGCGAAGCCGGTCCCGGTCGAGCGGCTGACCTCCCCCGGGCACGCCGTGACCCGCACCGAGAGGTACCGCACGGTCACCGCGACCGGCACCTTCGACACCGCCAAGGAGGTCGTGGTCCGGCGCCGGACCAACTCCGACGGCGAGGTCGGCTTCCACGTGCTCACCCCGTTCGTCCTGACCGACGGCAAGGTGCTGCTCGTCAACCGCGGCTGGATCCCCGCGGGCGGTGTCCAGACCGCCTTCCCGAAGATCCCCGCCCCGCCTGCCGGCCGCATCACCGTCACCGGGCGGCTGATGGCCGACGAGACGACCGCAGCCAGCGGCATCAAGAACGTCAAGGGGCTCCCCGACCGGCAGATCATGCTGATCAACAGCGCGGAGGAGGCGCACCGGCTCGGTGCGCAGGTGCTGGGCGGCTATGTCGAGCAGACGGCGCCCACGGCCAGGGGCGGCTCCCCGGAGCAGATCTCCGACCCCGGCAGCGAGGACGCCCCGCTGAACTACGCGTACATGATCCAGTGGTGGCTGTTCGCCGCGGCCGTCCCGGTCGGCTGGTGGTGCCTGGTGCGGCGGGAGATCCGCGACCAGGAGGAGGCCGCGGCGGAGGCGAAGCCGGAGGAGCCGGCACCGGCCGCGGTGTGACCGCGGGTTTCCCGGGGACGGCTTCACTCCCCCGGCGCACCCCCTGATTGGCCCCCTGGTCCGCCGGGAAGCCGCATCCCGTGGACGCGCGCATCGAGGACTACGCCCTCATCGGTGACGAACAGACCGCCGCGCTGGTCGGCAGGGACGGCTCGATCGACTGGCTGTGCCTGCCGCGCTTCGACTCCGGCGCCTGCTTCGCGAAGCTGCTGGGCGACGAGGACCACGGCTACTGGCGGATCGCCCCCCAGGGAGCGGACACCTGCACGCGCCGCGCCTACCGCTCCGACACCCTCGTCCTGGACACCGAGTGGGAGACCGACGACGGCACGGTCCGGGTCACCGACCTGATGCCCCAGCGCGACCGCGCCCCCGACGTCGTACGCATCGTCGAGGGGGTCAGCGGCCGGGTCACCGTCCGCAGCACCCTCCGTCTCCGCTTCGACTACGGCTCGATCACGCCGTGGGTGCGCCGCTCGGACGGGCACCGGGTGGCCGTCGCGGGGCCGGACTCGGCCTGGCTGCGCTCCGAGCCGGCCGTGCGCACCTGGGGCGAGGACTACGGCACCCATTCCGAGTGCGCCCTCGGCGAAGGCGATCGGGTCGCGTTCGTGCTCACCTGGCACCCCTCGCACGAGCGCCGGCCGCCGCTCGTCGACCCTTACGAGGCCCTGGAGAGCAGCGTCTCCGGCTGGCGGCGCTGGGCCCGCCAGTGCCGCTACGACGGCCCCTACCGGGACGTGGTCGTGCGGTCCCTGATCACTCTGAAAGCCCTCACCTACGCCCCGACCGGCGGGATCGTCGCCGCGGCCACCACCTCGCTGCCCGAGCAGCCCGGCGGCGTGCGCAACTGGGACTACCGGTACTGCTGGCTGCGCGACTCGACCCTCACCCTCGGCGCGCTGCTCACCGCCGGCTACCACAAGGAGGCCGAGGCCTGGCGCAACTGGCTGCTGCGCGCGGTCGCGGGCGACCCGGCCGAACTGCAGATCATGTACGGCGTCGCGGGCGAGCGGCGGCTGCCGGAGACGGAACTGCCCTGGCTGCCCGGCCTGGCCGGTTCCTCCCCCGTGCGCGTCGGCAACGGCGCCGTCGACCAGCTCCAGCTCGACGTGTACGGCGAGGTGATGGACTCGCTGTCGCTGGCCCGTGCGTCGGGCCTGCCGACCCGGCCGCACATGTGGGCCCTGCAGCGCTGCCTGATGCAGTTCCTGGAGTCGGCGTGGCGGCAGCCGGACGAGGGCCTGTGGGAGGTGCGCGGCGGCCGGCGCCAGTTCGTGCACTCCAAGGTGATGGTGTGGGTGGCCGCCGACCGGGCCGTGAGGACGCTGGAGCAGCACAAGGAGCTGGACGGCGACCTGGACGGCTGGCGCAGACTCCGCGACGAGGTCCACCAGGAGGTGTGCGAGAAGGGCTTCGACCCCGAGCGCACCACCTTCACGCAGTCCTACGGCTCCCGCGAACTCGACGCGGCGCTGCTGCTCATCCCGCGCGTCGGCTTCCTGCCGGCCGACGACCCGCGGGTGGTCGGCACGGTCGACGCGATCCGCGACGACCTCGGGCACGGCGGCTTCCTGCGCCGCTACGACACCGAGGACTCGACGGTCGACGGACTGCCGAGCGGCGAGGGCGCCTTCCTGGCCTGCTCGTTCTGGCTGGCCGACGCGCTGCACATGACCGGCCGGACGAAGGAGGCACGGGAGCTGTTCGAGCGGCTGGCGGGCCTGGTCAACGACGTGGGGCTGCTGGCCGAGGAGTACGACCCCGTCCGCGGCTGCCAGCTGGGCAACTTCCCGCAGGCCTTCAGCCACATCGCGCTGGTGAACACCGCGCTCACGCTGTTCGGCGACGACCGGGCAGGATAGGGCCATGGATCTTGGACTGAAGGACCGGGTGTACGTCGTCACCGGGGCGACCCGCGGGCTGGGCAACGCCGCCGCGCGGGAACTCGTCGCCGACGGGGCGAAGGTCGTGATCAGCGGACGGGACGAGAAGCGGGTGGCCGACACCGCCGCCGAACTGGGCGCGAACGCGGTCGGCGTCGCCGTGGACAACGCCGACGCGCAGGCTCCGGAGCGGCTGATCGCGGCCGCGCGTGAGCGCTTCGGCGCGTTCCACGGCGTGCTGGTGAGCGTGGGCGGGCCGGCGCCGGGGTTCGTCGCGGACAACACCGACGAGCAGTGGCGGGACGCGTTCGAGTCGGTGTTCCTCGGTGCGGTGAGGATCGCGCGCGCGGCGGCGGCCGAACTGGAGCCGGGCGGGGTCATCGGGTTCGTGCTGTCCGCGTCGGTGCACGAGCCGATTCCGGGGTTGACCATCTCCAACGGGCTGCGGCCGGGACTCGCCGGGTTCGCCAAGTCCCTCGCGGACGAGCTGGGGCCGCGCGGGATCCGGGTGCTGGGGCTGCTGCCGTCGCGTATCGACACGGATCGCGTGCGGGAGCTGGACGGGTTGTCGGCGGATCCTGAGGCCACCCGGGCTGCGAACGAGTCCAGGATTCCGTTGCGGAGGTATGGGGCGCCGGAGGAGTTCGGGAAGGTGGCGGCGTTCTTGCTGTCTCCGGCCGCGTCCTACCTGAGCGGAGTCATGTTGCCCGTGGATGGCGGGATGCGGCACGGTTTCTGACGGCCGTCAGGTGAGCAGGGTCCTCAAGTAACCCTCTGCGCACGGTGCTTGACCGCCCTCAGCCGCACCTCCGCCGGAAGTGACGCCAGGCCCGCCGAGCGGCGTGCGTGAGCCCATGCCCGGGTCGTGAACCCGGTCAGGACCGCCGCCGGGTCCGCCCCCGGCTCAAGGTGGAGCCGGCCCCTCGTCGTGGGCCTCGTACGGCGGCCTCGCAGCAGGATCTCGGCGTGGGCCACGCCCTCCTGCTGGACGGCGTCCTGGGCCAGGGCCGACTCCAGGGCCCTGGCGCGCAGGAGGGCGCGGCCGCCGTCGCCGGTGTCGACCAGGATCTCGGTCAGCCGGCGGCGGCGCAGGGCCGTCGTGAGCCACCACAGGGCGAGCAGGACGACGAGGGTCAGGCCGCCGACGACCGTGGCCCACCACCAGTCGGTACCCCGCCAGCGGGTGCGTTCGGCCCGGGTGAGCAGGACGTCGTGCGGGCCGGTGTGGATCCACCAGGAAGGCGGCGGGGCGCCCAGGCCGACGGCCAGCACGGCGCCGCCGAGCGCGAGCAGGAGCAGGCCGAGGAGGGCCAGCACGAGGCGGTGCGGGCCGATCCCGCGCATCGACGTCACCCCTTTCGTCCGGGCCGGGTCACCTGTACGGACAGCGTGAGCGGCCGGGTCAGGCCGAGACCCCGGACCGCGTCCGTGAGGACGGTGACCAGGTCGGCGCGTACGTCGTCCACATCGCGGAAATGAGATACGGCACGGACGCCGGCCTTCTTGCGACGCACCCGCACGCGGACGGCGCGGACCCCGGACACGTCCATGGCCCGGTCGCGCAGCAGGAGCGCCGCCGCGTCGCGCCGGAGTGCGGCGCGGACCTCGGGGTGCGGGCGCCGCATGGGCAGCAGACCGCGCAGGCCGGGGGTGACCGCGAGGACGATCAGCCACAGGCCGAGAACGGCGACGACGGCCGCGCCGGTCAGCACCCAGGTGTCGTCCAGGGGCCGTTCGGCCAGTTGCCGGGCCAGGGCGCGCCGCCAGTGCATGGCGGGGTGGTGGGCTCGTACGGCGGCGATGTCGTACAGCAGGAGCCCGGCGCCGGCCAGCAGCAGGACCGCTGCGACGGCGGCCGGGACGCGGCGCGGCGACCAGAAGCGGCCGCTGCCTTCCCCGGGGGCGGGCGGGCTGGTTCCGGGGTCCTTGTCGAGGGTCGGGGTGGTCGTCCGGGGCTCGCTCATCACGCCCTCCCGTGCGGTGCCGGGTGCAGCCGCTCGACCTGGACGGTGACCTCGGGCACCGTCATGTCCACCAACGCACCTACCCGCTCGGCGACCTGGCGACGCACGGCAGCGCAGTGGGCGCCGATGTCGCACGGATAGCCGAGTTCGAGATGGACGCGTACCCGCGCCGCCTCGCGGTGGACGACGACCGTGGCGTGCGGGGCCGCCGCGTCGGCGGGCAGCGGCGGCAGCGCCTCGCGGGCCGCCTGCGTGGCGATCTTCGCCACGACCCGGTCGGCGATCCGGGTGGAGCCGCGCTCACCTGGCGGCACGAGGGCCGACGCCGTGCGCGTCACGCCGGTCTCGGCGGCCACCGCCGGTCACCGCCGCCGGTCGCGCCGGTCGACGCGGGTGCGGAAGAACTCACCCAGGTCCAGGTCGCCGTCCGCGAACCGGCCGAGGACGAACCCGAGCGCACCCAGGGCCGCCACCAGCAGGAAGGCGGCGAAGCCGCCGAAGTACCCGGCGAAGCCCAGCGCCATTCCGGCGATCATGCCGATCACTGCCATGCTCATGCGGCGCTCCTCAGCTCGTCGGGTGTGCGGGACCGGGTCGCCGGCGCGTCACTGGATGCGCGGCGGCTCGGGCTCCTCTTCCTCTTCTTCGGGCAGTTTGACGTCGCTGACCGCGATGTTGACCTCGACCACCTCGAGTCCGGTCATGCGTTCCACGCCGGCGATCACGTTCTCCCGTACGGCGCGGGCGACATCGGTGATCGACACGCCGTAGTCCACGACGATCTCCAGGTCCAGCGCGGTCTGCACCTCGCCGACCTCGGCCTTCACGCCCCGCGTCACCGACTTGGAGCCGCCCGGCACCCGGTCGCGCACGGCGCCGAAGGTGCGGGCCAGGCCGCTGCCCAGGGCGTGGACGCCGACCACGTCGCGGGCCGCGAGACCGGCGATCTTCTCCACGACGCCGTCGGCGATCGTCGTCCGTCCGCGCGCCGCCGGATCGCCGCCACCGCGCCGGGTGGCCTTACGGGTCGTCACCTGCGGTTCCTGGTCGCCCTCGGGGGTCGTCGTCATGTCGGTCATCGCCGTCCGTCCCTTTCGGTCGTCACCCCCCTGTTCGTCCCCTGCGACCACCGTATGCAAGGTTCCCCGGTCGCGCGCCGGTGATACGGCAGGCTGGTGGAATGACGGCGGAGCGATGGACACAGGCCGCACAGGCCGCACAGGCCGTACGGCATCAAGGGGCGCTGGGCCGGCTGCTGCCGCTCGGTGGGCCGCATGACGGCGCCTGGATCGCGGAGGGCGCGGCCGGGGCGGTACTGGAACGTGCGGTGGCGGCCGGGGTACCGGGGGTGCGGCTGGGGGCGCTGCGGATCACGCTCGCCGACGAGGGGGAGACGCGCGAGCCCGTCGTACCGGCTCCGCCGGGCGCGCTGCCGCCGGGCGCGCTGCGGCTGACGGCGGACTTCGCCGCGCCGGCGGACGAGCCGCTGCCGGCGGTGGCGTCCCGCGTGCGGCTGGCCCTGGCGACGGCCGCGGCGGAGCGGCTCGGGCTCGCGGTGACGGAGGTGGACCTGCGGGTGACCGACCTGCTGGAGACGGAGGAGGCGGCCCCCAAGCCGCGGGCGCCACGGCCGGCACCCGCGCGGCGGCCCACGGACCCGGAGGAGGCCCGGGTGGCCGGGGCCGCACTGACCGTCCCCGGGGTGACCGGTCTGACGGGCTCCCTGGGCGGTCTCGGCCGGGCGGTACGTCTTGAGGAGCGCACGACCGGTACGGCGCTACCGCACCGGCACGTGCGCGTGGAGGTGACGACCGGCCCGGACCACCGGGCCGTGGAGGTGGCCCGGCGGGTCCGCGAGGTCGTCCGGGACGTGCTGGAGGACCGCCCGACGGTAGCGGTGCTGATCACGGCAGTGGACTAGCGGGCCGCCGCCGCTGCGGGCCGCCGCCTCGCAGGGGGCCCGTACCAGCGCAGGGCTCATTCGCCGACGCCGGCCAGGTCCCGCAGTCGCCGAGCCTGAGCAGCCCGCTCGGCCGCACGCTGCTCGTCGTACGTACGGTCAACGGCACCACGGAGCAACGCCTTGGTCTCCACCACCGCATCCCGCGGCGCGGCCAACAGCGCTGCCGCCAAGTCCCGCACCGCGTCGTCCAGTTGACCACCCGGCACGGCGACGTTGGCCAGGCCCGACGCCACCGCCTCCGCCGCCCCGACGAACCGCCCGGTCGCGCAGATCTCCAGCGCGCGGGCATACCCGACGAGACCGACCAGCGGGTGCGTGCCGGTCAGGTCGGGTACGAGGCCGAGGCTGGTCTCGCGCATGGCGAACTGCACGTCGTCCGCGACGACCCGCAGGTCGCAGGCGAGCGCGAGCTGGAAGCCGGCCCCGATGGCGTGCCCTTGGACGGCGGCGATGGACACGATGTCGTTGCGCCGCCACCAGGTGAACGCCTCCTGGAACTCGGCGATGCTCGCGTCGAGCCCGGCGTCGTCACGGCGTGCCAGGTCGATGAAGTTCGGCTCGCCCGGGATCCCCTCCGGGGTGAACATCTGCCGGTCGAGACCGGCGGAGAAGGACCTGCCCTCACCACGCACCACGACGACACGGACGGACCCCGGCAGCAGCCGCCCGGCCTCGGTGAGCGCCCGCCACAGGGCGGGGCTCTGCGCGTTGCGCTTGGCCGGGTTGGTCAGCGTCACCGTGGCGAGCGCGTCGTCGACGGTGAGCCGTACGCCGTCCTTGTCGAGTACAGGAGCGAGGTCCTGGTCGGGCGAAGCCATGGGGCGCCTCCGATGGGTGCGGTCATCCGGGCATGCCGGGGGCATGCTTAAGTGACTGCACAGTAACCACCCGGCCGATCAGATCGCCGACCGGGTGGCCACCATCGAAGCCGGTGGGCCGCCCGGAGTCAGGACGAAGCGGCCTTCTTGCCCCGGGTCGCTCCGCCACGCCCACGGAGCGTGACGCCCGACTCGCTGAGCATCCGGTGTACGAAGCCATACGAGCGGCCGGTCTCCTCGGCCAGCGCCCGGATGCTCGCACCGGAGTCGTACTTCTTCTTCAGGTCTGCCGCGAGCTTGTCGCGCGCGGCGCCGGTCACCCGGCTGCCCTTCTTCAGAGTCTCGGCCACCCGTGCCTCCTCATGGGAAGTGCGCTCTGGTCTCCTCATGATCACCCCTCTTGGGCGTGATGGCCACCCATTCGGCAAGGTCCGTAAGACATCGTTGTGACGACAGGAGCCGATCCCCACAAGCGGAACACGCAATTCCATGGAGTGGTGTCCGCACGGCCGAACGGGTGGATTCGCGAAGTACCAGGTCAGCGACGCGAAGCGGCCGACCCCTTGGCGCGCAGGGGATCGGCCGCGAAATCCGTGTACGACACACCCCGATACGAGGAGATCTCACACAGATGATGGATCACGGATCGGCCGAATGATCCATACGCAGTGGATCACGCCAGGGCGACAAGGTCCGCGTAGTCGGAGCCCCACAGATCCTCGACGCCGTCCGGCAGCAGGATGATCCGCTCGGGCTGCAGCGCCTCGACGGCGCCCTCGTCGTGGGTGACGAGGACGACCGCGCCCTTGTAGGTGCGCAGGGCGCCGAGGATCTCCTCACGGCTCGCCGGGTCGAGGTTGTTGGTGGGCTCGTCGAGGAGGAGCACGTTCGCCGAGGAGACGACGAGGGTGGCCAGGGCGAGACGGGTCTTCTCACCGCCCGAGAGGACACCGGCCGGCTTGTCGACGTCGTCGCCGGAGAACAGGAACGATCCCAGCACCTTGCGGACCTCGACCAGGTCCATGTCGGGAGCGGCCGAGCGCATGTTCTCCAGGACCGTGCGGTCGGCGTCGAGGGTCTCGTGCTCCTGGGCGTAGTAGCCGAGCTTGAGGCCGTGACCGGCGACGACCTGGCCGGTGTCGGGCTTCTCGACGCCGCCGAGGAGGCGCAGAAGGGTGGTCTTGCCGGCGCCGTTGAGGCCGAGGATGACGACCCGCGAGCCCTTGTCGATGGCGAGGTCGACGTCGGTGAAGATCTCCAGCGAGCCGTACGACTTCGACAGGCCCTCGGCCGTCAGCGGGGTCTTGCCGCAGGGCGCGGGCTCCGGGAAGCGCAGCTTGGCGACCTTGTCGGACATCCGGACCTCGTCGAGGCCGGAGAGCAGCTTCTCGGCCCGGCGGGCCATGTTCTGCGCGGCGACCGTCTTGGTGGCCTTGGCACGCATCTTGTCGGCCTGGGCGTTGAGGGCGGCGGCCTTCTTCTCGGCGTTGGCGCGCTCCCGCTTGCGGCGCTTCTCGTCGGCCTCGCGCTGCTGCTGGTAGAGCTTCCAGCCCATGTTGTAGACGTCGATCATGGAGCGGTTCGCGTCCAGGTAGAACACCTTGTTGACGACCGTCTCGACCAGGTCGACGTCGTGGGAGATCACGATGAAGCCGCCGCGGTACGTCTTCAGGTAGTCCCGCAGCCAGATGATCGAGTCGGCGTCGAGGTGGTTGGTCGGCTCGTCGAGGAGCAGGGTGTCCGCGTCGGAGAACAGGATGCGGGCCAGCTCGATACGGCGGCGCTGACCACCGGAGAGGGTGTGCAGCGGCTGACCGAGGACGCGGTCGGGCAGGTTCAGCGCGGCGGCGATGGTGGCGGCCTCGGCCTCGGCGGCGTACCCGCCCTTGGTGAGGAACTCCGTCTCCTGGCGCTCGTACTGCTTGAGGGCCTTCTCGCGGGTGGCGCCCTTGCCGTTGGCGATGCGCTCCTCGTTCTCGCGCATCTTGCGGATGAGCACGTCGAGCCCGCGCGCGGACAGCACCCGGTCCCGGGCGAGGACGTCCAGGTCGCCGGTACGGGGGTCCTGCGGGAGGTAGCCGACCTCGCCGGAGCGGGTGATCTGGCCGGCGGCGGGGATGCCCTCGCCCGCGAGGCACTTGGTGAGGGTGGTCTTGCCCGCGCCGTTGCGGCCGACGAGACCGATGCGGTCGCCCTTGGCGACACGGAAGGTGGCGTTCTCGATGAGGACGCGCGCACCGGCGCGCAGCTCGATACCGGAGGCGGAGATCAAGGACAGACTCCAGGGCGTACAGGGGTTGGCGGGTGGGCGGCTGAGGACGTTCCCGCCGTCTAATGCGCGAGGAGAATGGCCATGGGATAAGTCTAACGGGGCCGTGCAAGCGGTTTTTCTACGTCCGCGCGTTCGGACCGGGCCGCGGAAGATCGTTGCCGAGGGGCGTGCGGTCGGGGGTGATCCGCCCGAGGTCGTCCAGGGCCACGAGCTGCCCGGTCCAGGCGCCTCGCAGGCAGGGCTGGGCGATCAGCAGGGCCGCACCGCGCCGTACGGCGCCCTCCGGCCGGAACGCGCAGTCGGCGCGGGCGGGCAACACCCAGCGCAGATCGCCGTCGGCGAGGCGGTACGCGGAGACGCGGTGCGGGGTGACGACCGCGAGGATGCCGTGGCCGAGGGGGCGCAGGACACCGGTGCCGCCCTGGGCGGGGAGCCACTCGGCCGCGTCGGGCAGCGCCCGGTGCCAGCGGACCGAGCGGCCGTCCGTGCCGGTGAGCAGCCCGTCCTCCCACAGCGCGATCGCCTTCTCGCCGGCGGTCAGCACGGCGACCGGCCGATGCCCCACGCGCGCGTACCGCCAGCGCGGCACGCCGGTGCGGGTGTCGTAGGCGACCACGACGGCACCCCGCGCACGGGACGTCCACGCTCCGGCCTCCGGCTGCAGCTGCCCGGGCGCGGCCGGCACGAAGCGGTCTGCGTACGGGACCGGCCGGACGTGATGAGCGACACCGAGCAGAGCGACGGCGAGGAGGACGCCACAGAGCACAGCGCACACACGGCGCACAGGACGCGCAGGACGCACAGGGCGCACATCGAGCACGTGACGCACGCGCGCGGTACGGCCGTGAGGCGTTGCGCGGCGTGGGGTGTCCGGGGTGGCGCGGGGCGTTGCGCGCAGTGGCCCGGCGGGGGTGTGAGGCGGGTGGTTGGCGGGTGGTGGGGTGGCCACCTGTCCCCCTTCGGTGTCCTCGGCCGCGGAATCAGGCGCAGAGCGTAGTCGCGGGCGGCGGGTGGGGGCCGGTGCCGGAGCGGACGGGGGCGGGAAGTCGCCCGTTCGGGTGTGGGTCCGGGGGTGCGGCGGTACGGCGGTGCAGACGGCGCAGGCTTCGGACGGTGCGCGCCGGTGTGGGCAGGGGACGAAGCGGCAGCCGGATCCCGGGCACCGCGAGGTCTGTCCGGACCTGGGTTCGGCAGCGGCAGCAGGCGTTGTCAGTGGCGGCTGCGAGACTGAACGAGACGCCACGGAACCGACGCACGAAGGAGTGATCGGCATGGCAGGTACGGGCGGCGGACGGCCGAGCCTCTTCCCCACAGTGCTGTACGCGGACGCCAAGGCGGCGATACGGCAGCTCACGGAGGCCCTCGGCTTCACCGAACTGTCGGTGTTCGAGACGCAGGACGGCAAGGTGATGCACGCCGAGCTGGTCCAGGGCAACGGCGCGGTGATGATCGGCTCCAAGGGGCGGGGCGGCCTGTTCGACACGGCGATGAAGGACGCGGGCCCCGCCGGGGTGTACGTCGTCGTGGACGACGTGGACGCCCACCACCAGCGGGCCCTGGAGCACGGCGTGGAGATCCTCATGCCCCCGACCGACCAGGACTACGGCTCGCGTGACTACATGGCCCGCGACGCCGAGGGCAACATCTGGAGCTTCGGGACGTACGCCCCGGAGCTCGGCGCCTGACCTCCGGGCGGCCCGGCCCGGGGCCGGCTCACCCTCCGGTGTGCACCTGGAAAGCGGCGCGGCGCACGGCCTTGGCGAGGGCCGGGTCGGGGTGTGCGGCGGCGAGCGCGACCAGGACCTGCACGGTGCGGGGGTGCCCGACGGCGCGGACCTCGTCGAGCAGCCGGGGGACCGTCGGCTGCACCGCGGACTCCAGATGCCGGACCAGCATCGGCGCCTCACCGTGGTCGGCGACGGCCGCGGCGGTGTCCACCCACAGCCAGGTCGCCTCCTCACGGGTCAGGACCTCATGGGCGTCCTCCGGGTCGGCGCCGTCGTGCTCGGCGAGCCACAACAGGGCGTACGGCCGGACCGCGGGCTCGTCCACGACGGCGCGTACGTCGGGCTCGGCAGGGGCGCCGACGACGCGCAGCGCCTCGAAGGCCAGGCCGCGCAGCAGGGCGTCCTCCCCGCGTGCGGCCTGGATCAGCTCGGTGACGGCGCTGCCGACGGGGCGGGCGGCGAGCCAGGCGCGGTATTCGGCGCGGGCGGCGTTGGGGCGCAGCTGGGCGCAGCCGCGGAGCATGTCCTCGGCGGACTGCTCGATGTTGCCGGCCGGGCTCTGCGCGGCCACGCAGATCTGCTCCAGCTTGACCCAGACCGCCCAGCTGCCCAGCGGGGTGAGGGTGGCCTGCCCGCCGCCGTAGGTCAGCGCGCCCACGGCGGCGAGGGCCCGCAGCGCCCAGTCGAGGAGCGGGGCGAGCGGGGTGGATGCGCCGGCGGCTGCGCGGTCGCCCGGGCTCGGGGCCACCACCGGCTGCCCGGGCCCGTACGCGGCCGGCTGCCCGGATCCGTGCGTGACCGGCTGCCCGGTGCCGGGCTCGGCCGGCTGCACGGGAACCGGCTCGGCCGGCTGCCGGGCTCCCGGGACCGCCGGCCGCACGGGGCCGGAGCCGGTGGGGTGGTGGGTGCCGGGCTCGTAGGGGACCTCACAGCGCTCGGTGCGTAGTTCGGTGACCCGCTGCTGGAGCAGGTCGAGCAACTGCTCGACCGGCACGGGGCCGGCGGACAGCTGGAGGAAGGAGAGCACCTGCGGCATGGCCGAGACGACCTCGGCGACGGCGGACGGCTCGTACTCCTCGGGTTCCGGGGAGGCGAGCGACCAGGCGTCGAAGAGGGCGACCCAGCCGCGCAGCACGGCGCTGTCGTCGCGGTCCCAGGCGCGCAGCCGCCAGCCGGGGCGCGCGCTGTCGCCGTGCACCTCGACGAGTCCGGCGAGGCGTGCGGTGTCCCAGTCGGCGCGGACCTGAGCGGCGCTCAGGCCCAGGTCGGCGGCGGCGCGCTCGGCGGTGACGGCGGAGAGGGTGGCCTTGCCGTCGGCGGTGGCGGCGTCGCTGCCGGGGCCGAGTGCGGCGTCGGCCCAGCGGGCTACACGGACCGGGCCGGCCAGCCCGGTGCGTGCCATTCTCGCCAGTTCGGCGGGGGCGGGCGTGCCCTCCGGCGGCCGGGGTGCGGGGCGGCGCGGGCGCCGCTGGTTCACAGCTCTGGGGGCGGCGGCCAGGGGTCGCGGTCGGACGAGTCGGAGCCTGGAGTCGCGCGGGATACGGGACGTCACGGGTGCAGTCTTCCGGTTGACGGTCCGAAAACCCAAACGGAATGTCACTGGGGGCGACGGGGGTGGCCAAGGCACGGGGTTCGGTCAGGGGCGAGGTGGGGTGATCAAGCCAGTCGTACGACCTTAAACGGAATGCCCCGCACCGGGCGGGCCGCGAGTCCGCAGGCCCGCGTCCGGGGATCAGGAGCCTCACATCAGAGGGGTCAGGAAGCGGCGCAGCCGCTCCTCGTACTCCTTCGGGTCGGCGTTCCACATCGCCGCGTGCGGAGCCTTGGCCACGGTGTTCAGGGCGACCAGATCGGCGCGGCGGTGGGCGAGCCGGCGGGAGAACTCCCAGGGGGCCACCTGGTCGTCGGGACCGTGGAAGACCAGGGTCGGTACGGCGAGCCGGTCGGGGTCGGTGATCTCGACCACCCGGTCGGTGTGCAGGCCGGCCCGGCCCTGTGCGGCCCGCACGGCGAGCGGCAGCAGCGGCTGCGGGGTGTGGCGCGCCTGGGCGAGGGCGCGCAGCGTGGCCTCCCAGCTGAGAACCGGGGAGTCCAGGACCAGTCCGACGATGCGCTCGCGCACCACGGAGTACTCGGCGGCGCGCAGGGCCATGGTCGCGCCGGTGGACCAGCCGAACAGGACGACCCGGCGGGCGCCGTAGCGGACGGCGTAGCGGATGGCCGCGTCCAGGTCCCGCCACTCGGTCTCGCCGAGGTGGTTCAGGCCGTCCGGCGGGCGCGGGGCACCGAGGTCGCCCCGGTAGGCGAGGGCGAGGACCGGGAGCCTGCGGGCGTGCAGGAAGCCCATGACGTTCATGGCCTGTTCCCGGGTGGCGCCCAGGCCGTGCACGGCGATCACCCAGGTGTCCCGCCGGCCGGGTACGAACCAGGCGGGCAGTTCGCCGAGTTCGCCGGGCACGTCGATGTCGGCGTGGTCGAGGCCGAGGGCGGCGGACGGATTGCCGATGTACAGGTTCGGGGTGAGCCACACCGCGTCGCCGGGGGCGAACGTGCCGTGCGTGACGCGTTCCAGGCGGCGTACGACGGTGTCGGCCGCGTGCCCGGCCGCCTCCAGGACGGGGCCGACGACCGCGTGGGAGCCGTCGCCGGACAGGCCGTAGGTGCCGGGGCGCAGCGCTGCCAGGTCGCGGGTGAGCGTGATCTGGCCGGCGGCCGTGCCGTGCACGGTGAGGCGGGGCTCGGTGGGCAGCGGGCGGCCCGGGGGCGCCTTCAGCGCTGCGTCGCTGGCGAGCCGGCCCACGGCCACGGAGGCCAGGCCGGCGGCAAGAGCCGCGGTGAGTGCGGTGGCGGTCGCTGTGACGGGACGCACGCGTCCAGTGTCGTGGGGGTTGCCGCCACCGGCCAGCCGGCAGGCGGGGCCAGGTGAGGGGCGTCGGGGGGTGGGTGGGTTCGGTACCTCCCCCACTGCCTTCAGGGACCCCCGGGGGGTTCGCCGTGGCTGGGCGCGGCCGCGGCGGACGACAGGGACCGGGGCGAGCAGCCGGGCGAGTCGACCGGAAAGGCGTGGGAGCGAAGAGCTGGGCGGCACTGGGTCACCTCCGTTGGCCATACTCCTTCAAGCGTTCCCCGGCTTCGCTCAGTTGTGCCTCGGTCAGCAGGGACGGGGTGAGGCCCGGCACCGAGGACGCCGTCAGCCACAGGCGGCACATCCACTCCAGCTGGGCGGTGCGGTCGTAGGCCTGGTCGAGGCCGGCGCCGTAGGTGAGCGTGCCGTGGTTCTGCAGCAGGCAGCCGGAGCGGCCCGCCAGGGCGCGGAGCATGTTCTCGGCCAGCTCGTCGGTGCCGTAGGTGGCATAGGGGGCGACACGGACGGGGCCGCCGAGGACGCCGGCCATGTAGTGGACCAGCGGCAGCTCGGGCACGAGCGTGGAGACCGCCGTCGCGTGCACGGCGTGGGTGTGGACGATCGCGCGGGCGTCGGTGGTGCGGTAGACGGCGAGGTGCAGGGGCAGCTCGCTGGTCGGCACCAGTGTGCCGAGCACCTGGCGTCCGGCGAGGTCGACGCCGGTGAGGTCGTCCGGGGTGAGCCGGTCGTACGGCACGCCCGACGGGGTGACGAGCACGAGGTCGCCGACGCGTGCCGAGACGTTTCCGGAGGTGCCGACCACCAGCCCGTCGGCTACGGTCCGCCGCGCCGTCGCGACCAGTTCCGCCCAGATACGTTCCCGTTCCGCGTCCCGCCGCTGTTCAGCCATGCCGTGATCCTGCCAGCCGCGCCCGCGCAAAGGGGGGTGGCGGTCGCTTCGGGCCGGAAGTGCGCACCCCCGAACGGGTGGAAATCAGAGGGAATCGCCGCACATGAGGCGCTGATTCGATGATCGCCGGGCCTTCAATGTCTGCCTTGCCCGCCGGACGTTCCGCCGTCCGCCGACCCGGGGAGACACATGGCCCGTGAACGCACTCGCCTCCGTCGCCGCGCCGGTGTCCTCGTGGCGGCCACGGCGGCGCTCGCCCTCGTGGGCACCGCGCCCGCGGCGGCCGGCCCCTGGGCACCGGCCGCGGCCAAGCCCCGCGGACACGACGTCTCGTCGCACCAGAAGCGGGTCGACTGGCCGGCCGCCCGGTCCAAGGGCGCGCGGTTCGTCTACGTCAAGGCGACGGAGTCCACGGACTACCGCAATCCCTACTTCTCCCAGCAGTACGACGGCGCGCGCAAGGCGGGCCTGGTCCGGGGCGCCTACCACTTCGCCCGGCCGGACAAGTCCTCCGGCGCCAAGCAGGCCGCGTACTTCGTGCGGCACGGCGGCGGCTGGCGGGCGGACGGCTGGACGCTGCCACCCGCGCTCGACATCGAGTACAACCCGTACGACAAGAAGCACAAGTGCTACGGGATGGGCAAGAAGCGGATGGTCCGCTGGATCCGGTCCTTCAGCAACGAGGTCAGGCGGAAGACCGGCCGCCGCCCGGTGATCTACACGACCACCCAGTGGTGGAAACTGTGCACCGGCAACAGCCGCGCGTTCTCCGGCAACCCCCTGTGGATCGCCCGACACGGCACCTCGCGGCCGGGGAAGCTGCCGGGCGGATGGCAGTACTGGACCATCTGGCAGTCCGGCACCAAGGGCCGGCTGCCGGGTGACCAGAATCTCTTCAACGGGTCCACGAGCCGGCTGCGGACCCTCGCGCGGGGCCGGTAGCCATGGGGCGCCTGGGCCGCGGGGGCCGAACGGAACACCACTCCCTCCCTACGGACACCGCGACGCCCGCCTCAGTTCATCTTCCGTTCACCCAGGTTGCCTACGTTCGTCCAGCCAATGACCTCGAACGATTGCCTGGGTAAATGGAAAGCTTCTCGCTGATCCTCGCGATTGTGGTGGTAACCGCACTCGCGTTTGATTTCACGAACGGTTTCCACGACACCGCGAACGCGATGGCCACCACCATCTCCACAGGCGCCCTGAAGCCGAAGATCGCGGTAACCATGTCCGCCGCCCTCAACCTGGTCGGCGCCTTCCTCTCCGTGGAGGTCGCGAACACGATCTCCAAGGGTCTCGTCGACGAGGCCGGCATCCGTCCCGAGGTCATCTTCGCCGCCCTGGTCGGCGCGATCCTCTGGAACCTGCTGACCTGGCTGGTGGGTCTGCCGTCCAGTTCCTCGCACGCCCTGATGGGCGGTCTGATCGGCGCCACCGTCGCCTCCGCCGGCTTCGGTGCCGTGCACGGCGACGTGCTGGTCACCAAGGTGCTGCTGCCCGCGGTCGCCGCGCCGGTCGTGGCGGGCCTGGCGTCGCTGCTGGCCACCCGCTTCTCCTACGGCATCGGTGGCAAGGCCGAGAGCGAGGCCACCCGCAAGGGCTACCGCGCCGGCCAGATCGCCTCCGCCGGCCTGGTCTCGCTCGCCCACGGCACCAACGACGCCCAGAAGACGATGGGCATCATCACCCTCGCGCTGATCGCGGGCGGCGCCATCGCCCCGGGCTCCAACCCTCCCACCTGGGTCATCCTCTCGGCCGGCCTGGCCATCGCGCTCGGCACCTACATCGGCGGCTGGCGCATCATCCGCACCATGGGCACGGGCCTGACCGACCTGGAGCCGCGCCAGGGCTTCGCCGCCCAGACCAGCGCCGCCACCGCGATCCTGGCCTCGTCCCACCTGGGCTTCTCGCTGTCCACCACGCACGTCGTCTCCGGTTCGGTGATGGGCGCGGGCCTCGGCCGCAAGGGCGGGGTGGTCCGCTGGTCCACCGCGACCCGGATGGCCGTCGCCTGGGTGCTCACCCTCCCGGCCGCCGCGCTGGTCGGCGCGGGCGCCGAGTCCGTCACGGACCTCGGTGACTGGGGCACCGCCGCGGTCGCCGTCTTCCTGGTCGCCGCGAGCGCCGCGATCTGGAAGATCTCCCGCCGTGAGGTCGTCGACCACACCAACGTCGCCGCCGACACCGAGGAGCCGGCCGGCGTGGTGACCACCGCCATCGCCGCGGTGACCCCGCCCCCGGCGGGCACGCTCGCCGGCGACCTGACGGCGACGATCGCCTCCCCGGCCGCCGCCGAGCCCGCGACCCCGGCCGCCCCGCCGGCCGCCACCGTCTGACCCCGGTCACCCCGGTTACCGAAGGAAGCATCATGAAGATCGACTGGGCGGCCCTCGGCTCCGTCTTCGGCGTCAGCCTCGCGTTCGCGGTGGGCCTGGTGGCCCTGTTCACCCTCGGCGTGGGCGGTCTGGCCCGGCGCGAGAAGGCCGCGGCCCAGGGCGGTTCCGCCGGCCTCGCCGTCACCGGCGCCTACGTCTGCTTCGCCGCGTGCGCGGCGGCGGTGGCGTACGGCATCTACCTGATCGTGGCCAAGCCCTGACCCACCCTGCGAAGGCCCCCCTCCCGCTCTCCGCGGAAGGGGGGCCTTTCCCATGCCCCGCACGCCCCGCGATGTGGGGATCGGCACACTCTCCCCGTGCAGGTCAACGGCAAGTTGACGGCCGTTCCGGGCGCGTGGTGGACTGCCCAGGCCATCTACGGCGGCAGGAGAGGAAGCCGGTGCGAATCCGGCGCGGTCCCGCCACTGTCACCGGGGAAGAACCCCCGGGAGCCAGGAACTCTCACCGCCGAATCTCGTCGAACCAGGGCGCGGACACCCTGAGTGAGGACACGGATCGCCATGCTCGGCTGCCGAAGGACAAGGACCCGCACCAGGCCCGCTCCTGTACCCACGGCCGGCTGAGCCGATGGGTGCCGATCGCATGTACGCGTACGGCGCCGCCGCCGGCCTTCTCGGTGACCTCCTCCTCGGCGATCCGCGCCGTGGACATCCGGTCGCCGTGTTCGGGCGGGCGGCCGCTGCCGTGGACCGCGCGTTGTGGCACGACCACCGCGGCTGGGGCGCCCTGCACACCGTCGTGTGCGCCGGAGGCGCCGTCGCACTCGGCACGGTGGCCGCAAGCGCCGTACGCCCCTCTCCCACCGCCTCCCTCGCACTGACCGCCGCCGCCACCTGGGCGGTCGTCGGCGGTACGTCGCTCGCCCGCGAGGCCCGCACGATCGGGCGTGCGCTGGAGGCCGGGGACGTCGAGGCGGCGCGGGCGCGGCTGCCTCATCTGTGCGGCCGGGATCCGCAGGCACTGGACGCCGACGGGATCGCCCGGGCGGTGGTCGAGTCGGTCGCCGAGAACACCTCCGACGCCGTCGTGGGGGCGCTGGTGTGGGGGGCCGTGGCCGGGGTTCCGGGGCTGCTCGGGTTCCGGGCGGTCAACACCCTGGACGCGATGGTGGGTCACAGGTCCCGCCGGTACCGGCGCTACGGCTGGGCCTCCGCCCGGCTCGACGACCTGGCCGGCTGGCCGGGGGCGCGGCTGACCGCCGTACTCGCCGCCGCGGCCGGACCCGACCCGCGCGGTGCCCTGCGCGCCTGGAACGCCGACGCCCACCGGCATCCGAGCCCCAACGCCGGGCCCGTGGAGGCCTCCTTCGCGGGCGCCCTCGGCGTACGCCTGGGCGGCACGCTCTCCTACAGCGGCCGGGTCGAACACCGGCCGGTGCTGAACGGGGACACCGGACGGGCCGTCCGGGTCACCGACATCGACCGGGCCGTACGGCTCTCCCGCCGCGTCGGCCTGCTCGCGCTCGGCACCACGGTCGCCGCGCGCCACCTCGTCAAAAGCCTGAAGGGACGTGGCAAGTGAGCGGGGGTCTCCTCGTCGCCGGCACCACCTCCGACGCCGGCAAGAGCGTCGTGACGGCCGGGATCTGCCGGTGGCTGGTGCGCCAGGGCGTGAAGGTCGCGCCGTTCAAGGCGCAGAACATGTCGCTCAACTCCTTCGTGACCCGGGAGGGCGCGGAGATCGGGCGGGCCCAGGCCATGCAGGCCCAGGCCTGCCGGATCGAGCCGACCGCGCTGATGAACCCGGTGCTGCTCAAGCCGGGCGGCGAACGGAGCAGCCAGGTCGTGCTGCTGGGCAAGCCGGTGGGCGAGCTGAGCGCGCGCGGGTACCACGGGGGGCGCCAGCAGAAGCTCCTCGGCACGGTACTGGACTGTCTGGCCGAGTTGCGGGGCACGTATGACGCGGTGATCTGTGAGGGTGCGGGCAGCCCGGCCGAGATCAATCTGCGCCGGACCGACATCGTGAACATGGGGATCGCCCGCCAGGCACGCCTGCCGGTGCTGGTGGTGGGCGACATCGACCGCGGGGGCGTCTTCGCGTCCTTCTTCGGGACCGTCGCCCTGCTCTCGCCCGAGGACCAGGAGCTGGTCGCCGGGTTCCTGGTGAACAAGTTCCGGGGCGATGTCTCCCTGCTGGAGCCGGGCCTGGAGATGCTGCACGGGCTCACCGGGCGGCACACCTACGGCGTGCTGCCCTTCCGGCACGGGCTCGGCATCGACGAGGAGGACGGACTGCGGGTGTCGCTGCGCGGCACCGTCCGGGAGTCCTCCGTCGCTCCCCCGGTCGGCGAGGACGTGCTGCGCGTCGCCGTCTGCGCGATCCCGCTGATGTCCAACTTCACCGACGTGGACGCGCTGGCCGCCGAACCCGGTGTCGTGGTGCGGTTCGTGGACCGGCCGGAGGAGCTGGCGGACGCCGATCTCGTGGTGGTCCCGGGCACCCGCGGGACCGTGCGGGCACTGGAGTGGCTGCGCGAGCGGGGCCTCGCGGACGCGCTGGTCCGGCGGGCCGCCGAAGCACGCCCGATCCTCGGCATCTGCGGCGGCTTCCAGATCCTCGGCGAGCACATCGAGGACGAGGTCGAGTCGCGGGCCGGCGCGGTCGACGGGCTCGGCGTGCTGCCCGTGCGGGTGCGGTTCGCCCGCGAGAAGACCCTCACCCGCCCGGCCGGAGAGGCCCTCGGCGAGCGCGTCGAGGGGTACGAGATCCACCACGGCGTCGCCTCCGTGGACGGCGGGGAACCCTTCCTCGACGGCTGCCGGGTCGGCCAGGCCTGGGGCACGCACTGGCACGGTTCGCTGGAGTCGGACGGCTTCCGGCGGGCCTTCCTGCGCGAGGTGGCCGCCGCCGCGGGCCGCCGCTTCGTGCCGGCGCCCGGCACCTCCTTCGCCGCGCTGCGCGAGGAGCAGCTCGACCGGCTCGGCGACCTGATCGAACACCACGCGGACACGGACGCGCTCTGGCGGCTCATCGAGTCGGGCGCGCCGCAAGGACTGCCTTTCATTCCACCGGGAGCGCCCGCATGAGCACAGTGTTGTTGTTGTCGACCGCCGACACGGATCTGCTGGCGGCCCGGGCCTCCGGCGCGGACTACCGCATCGGCAACCCGACCCGGGTGGACGTCCGCGAGGAACTGCCGCGCCTGCTCGAAGGGGCCGACCTGGCCGTCGTACGGCTGCTGGGCGGCAAGCGCGCCTGGGAGGAGGGGCTCGCCGCGCTGAAGGCGGCCGGGATCCCGACCGTGCTGCTGGGCGGCGAGGCCGTCCCCGACGCGGAGCTGATGGCCGAGTCGTCGGTGCCGGCCGGTGTGGTGGCGGAGGCGTTGAAGTACCTGGTCGAGGGCGGGCCCGCGAACCTGCTGGAGCTGTCCCGGTTCCTGTCGGACACCGTGCTGCTGACCGGTGAGGGCTTCGAGGAGCCGCGGAAGATGCCGGAGTACGGCGTCCACGGCTCGTACCGGATCCAGGGCGGCCGGCCGACCGTCGGGGTGCTCTTCTACCGGGCGCACGAGCTGAGCGGCAACACCGCCTTCGTGGACACCCTGTGCGAGGCGATCGAGGCGCAGGGTGCCAACGCCCTGCCGGTGTACTGCGGTTCGCTGCGCGGCGCGGACGCCGGGCTGTACGAGCTGCTGGCGAAGGCCGACGTGCTGGTCGCCACGGTGCTCGCGGCCGGCGGCACCCACGCCTCGCAGGCGTCGGCGGGCGGCGACGAGGAGTCCTGGGACATCGGGGCGCTCGCGGATCTGGACATCCCGGTGCTGCAGGGCCTGTGCCTCACCTCCTCGCGGGCCGCGTGGGAGGAGTCCGACGCCGCCCTGTCCCCCATGGACGCGGCGATGCAGGTCGCGATCCCGGAGTTCGACGGGCGGCTGATCACCGTGCCGTTCTCCTTCAAGGAGCAGGGCCCGGACGAGGTCCCGGTGTACCTCGCCGACCCGGAACGGGCCGCGCGGGTGGCCGGGATCGCCCTGCGCCACGCCCGGTTGAAGCACAAGCCGAACGCCGAGAAGAAGGTCGCGCTGGTCTTCACGGCGTACCCGACCAAGCACTCCCGGGTCGGCAACGCGGTCGGCCTGGACACGCCCGCGTCGGCGGTGCGGGTGCTGGACGCGCTGCGGGACGCCGGGTACTCGCTGACCGAATACCCGTCCGGCGGCGACGAGTTGATCCACCGGCTGATCGCGGCCGGCGGCCACGACGTGGAGTGGCTGACGGAGGAGCAGCTGGCCGCCGCCCCCGCGCGCGTGCCGCTCGCCGACTACCGGGCGTGGTTCGGGAAGCTCGATCCGGGGCTCAGGGACGCGATGACCGAGGCGTGGGGTGAGCCGCCGGGCAGCCTGTACGTGGACGGCGACGACATCGTGCTGGCGTCGCTGCAGTTCGGGAACGTCGTGGTCATGATCCAGCCGCCGCGCGGCTTCGGCGAGAACCCGATCGCGATCTACCACGACCCCGACATGCCGCCCTCGCACCACTACATGGCCGCCTACCGCTGGCTGGAGAACAGTTTCGGCGCGGACGCGATCGTGCACATGGGCAAGCACGGCACGATGGAGTGGCTGCCGGGCAAGGGCCTCGGCCTGAGCGCGGGCTGCGCTCCGGACGCGGTGCTCGGCGACCTGCCGCTGATCTACCCGTTCATCGTCAACGACCCCGGCGAGGGCACCCAGGCCAAGCGGCGCGGGCACGCCACGGTGGTCGACCACCTGGTGCCGCCGATGGCCCGCGCCGACACCTACGGCGACCTGGCCAAGCTGGAGCAGCTGCTGGACGAGTACGCGCTCGTCTCCGACCTGGACCCGGCGAAGGCCCCGGCCGTCCGCGCCCAGATCTGGACGCTGGTCAAGGCGGCCGAGCTGCACCACGACCTGCATGTGGACGAGCAGCCGGACGACGACGCGTTCGACGAGTTCGTCATGCACATCGACGGCTATCTGTGCGAGATCAAGGACGTGCAGATCCGTGACGGTCTGCACATCCTGGGCGGCGGCCCGGTAGGCGAGCCGCGCGTGAACCTGGTGCTCGCCGTGCTGCGCGCCTCGCAGGTGTGGGGCGGCCGGGCGAACGCGCTGCCGGGGCTCCGGGCCTCGCTGGCGGCCCGTTTCGGGCTGGACGAGAAGGAGCTGCTGGCCGAGCCCGGTGCGCCGGTGAAGGTGCCGGCGGAGCTGACGGACCTGGTGGAGGGTCCGGCGCGCACCGCGTCCGACGCGATCGACCTGCTGGAGCAGCTGTGCCGGGGGATCGCGGAGGGCATGGAGGCGCGGGCGTGGGACCGTGCGGTCGTCCCGGCCGTCCTGCGGGGCGTGCTCGGCACCGAACTCACGGACGGCAAGGCCGTGTTGGAGTTCGCGTGCGACGAGGTCGTACCGCGGCTGGCGAGGACCACGGACGAGATCGGCCACATCCTCCGCGCGCTGGACGGCGGCTATGTGCCGGCCGGCCCCTCCGGCTCCCCGACCCGGGGCCTGGTCAACGTGCTGCCGACCGGCCGGAACTTCTACTCGGTCGACCCCAAGGCCATTCCGTCCAGGCTGAGCTGGGAGGTCGGCCAGTCGCTCGCGGACTCGCTCGTCGCCCGCTATCTGCAGGACACCGGCGCGTACCCGAAGTCCGTCGGCCTGACGGTCTGGGGCACGTCCGCGATGCGGACCCAGGGCGACGACATCGCCGAGATCCTGGCGCTGCTGGGCTGCCGTCCCGTGTGGGACGACGCCTCGCGCCGGGTCACGGGCTTCGAGGTGGTCCCCCTGGAGGAGCTGGGGCGACCGCGCATCGACGTCACGGTCCGTATCTCCGGGTTCTTCCGGGACGCGTTCCCGCACGTCGTCGGGCTGATCGACGACGCGGTGCGGGCGGTGGCCGAGCTGGACGAGCCGGCGGAGTCCAACTACGTGCGGGCGCACGCCGACGAGGACACCGCCGAGCACGGCGACCGGCGGCGCGCCACGGCCCGTGTCTTCGGCTCGAAGCCGGGGGCCTACGGCGCCGGTCTGCTCCCGCTGATCGACGCCCGGAACTGGCGCAGCGACGCGGACCTGGCCGAGGTGTACGCCGTCTGGGGCGGGTACGCGTACGGGCGCGGGCTCGACGGGCGGGCGGCGCGCGGGGACATGGAGACCGCGTTCAAGCGGATCGCGGTGGCGGCGAAGAACGTCGACACCCGTGAACACGACCTGGTCGACGCCGACGACTACTTCCAGTACCACGGCGGCATGGTCGCCATGGTCCGGCACCTGACCGGCGCCAACCCCGAGGCCTACGTCGGCGACAGTGCCGTACCGGACCAGGTGAAGACCCGCACGCTGGGCGAGGAGACGCACCGCGTCTTCCGGGCCCGGGTGGTGAACCCGCGCTGGATGGCGGCCATGCGCCGGCACGGCTACAAGGGCGCCTTCGAGATGGCGGCGACCGTGGACTACCTGTTCGGCTACGACGCCACGGCGGGCGTGGTCGACGACTGGATGTACGAGAAGCTCAGCGCGGAGTACGTCTTCGACCCGGAGAACCGGGACTTCATGAAGACGTCCAACCCGTGGGCGCTGCGCGGCATCACCGAGCGGCTGCTGGAGGCGGCCGACCGGGGCCTGTGGGCCGAACCGGACGCGGACACGCTGGAGCGGCTGCGCGCCACCTACCTGGAGCTGGAAGGCGACTTGGAGGGCGAGGACCAGTGACAACCCCCTTCCCCTTTACGGCCGTTGTCGGCCAGGACGACCTGCGGCTGGCGCTGCTGCTGAACGCCGTGTCCCCGGCGGTGGGCGGGGTGCTGGTGCGCGGCGAGAAGGGCACGGCCAAGTCGACGGCCGTGCGCGCCCTGTCGGCGCTGCTGCCGGAGGTGGCCGTCGCCGTCGGGTGCCGGTTCTCCTGCGACCCGGCGGCACCGGATCCGTCCTGCCCGGACGGCCCGCACGAGCCGGGAGCCGGCGCGGCCCGTCCCGCCCGGATGGTCGAGCTGCCCGTCGGCGCCTCCGAGGACCGGCTGGTGGGCGCCCTGGACATCGAGCGGGCGCTCGCGGAGGGCGTGAAGGCGTTCGAGCCGGGGCTGCTGGCCGACGCGCACCGCGGGATCCTGTACGTCGACGAGGTCAACCTGCTCCACGACCACCTGGTCGACCTGCTGCTGGACGCGGCGGCGATGGGTGCGTCGTACGTGGAGCGCGAGGGCGTGTCGGTACGGCACGCGGCCCGGTTCCTGCTCGTCGGCACCATGAACCCAGAGGAGGGCGAGCTCAGGCCCCAGCTCCTGGACCGGTTCGGGCTGACGGTGGAGGTCGCGGCCTCGCGGGAGCCGGACCAGCGGGTCGAGGTGGTGCGGCGCCGGCTGGCGTACGACGACGATCCGGCCGGCTTCGCCGCCCGGTGGGCCGAGGAGGAGGCCGCCGTACGGCAACGGATCGTGGCGGCACGGGAGTTGCTGCCGCAGGTGCGGCTGGGCGACGGCGCGCTCCGGCAGATCGCGGCGACCTGCGCGGCCTTCGAGGTGGACGGCATGCGGGCCGACATCGTGATGGCGCGTACGGCCACGGCGCTGGCCGCGTGGGCCGGGCGGACGGACGTCCTCGCCGAGGACGTCCGGCAGGCGGCGCTGCTGGCGCTGCCGCACCGCAGGCGCCGTAACCCCTTCGACGCGCCGGGCCTGGACGAGGACAGGCTGGACGAGACGCTGGAGCAGTTCTCCGGGGAGGACGAGAGCGACGACGATCCCGATCCGGACGGTCCCGGCGGGGGCGGCGGCCGGCCGCAGCCCGATTCCGGGCCGCAGGGGGGCGGGGACGGCGCCGCGCGGCCGGAGGCCGGTGAGGGCGGGGAGCCGCAGGTGTCCGGTGCGCGGGAGCAGTCGGCCGTACGGGCCGCCGAGCCGTTCCGGACCAAGGTGCTGAGCGTGCCCGGGATCGGCGAGGGTGCCGCCGGGCGGCGGTCGCGGGCGCGGACCGAGCACGGGCGGACGACCGGGGCCCGGCGGCCCCGGGGCACGCTGACCAAGCTGCACCTGGCCGCCACGGTGCAGGCCGCGGCCCCGCACCAGCGGGCACGCGGCCGGTCCGGGCCGGGGCTGGTGGTCCGCCGGGACGATCTGCGGCAGGCGACCCGGGAGGGCCGCGAGGGCAACCTCGTACTGTTCGTCGTGGACGCCTCGGGATCGATGGCGGCGCGGCAGCGGATGAGCACCGTGAAGGGTGCCGTGCTGTCGCTGCTCCTCGATGCCTATCAGCGGCGGGACAAGGTGGGGCTGGTGACCTTCCGGGGAGCCGGCGCGGAGGTGGCGCTGCCGCCGACCTCGTCCGTGGATGCCGCCGCCGCGCGGCTGGAGACGCTGCCGACCGGTGGCCGTACGCCGCTGGCGGCCGGGCTGCTCAAGGCGCACGAGGTGCTGCGCGTGGAGCGGCTGCGGGATCCGGCGCGGCGGGCGCTCGTGGTCGTGGTGACCGACGGGCGGGCCACCGGCGGCCCGGAGCCGGTCGCCCTCGCCGGGCGTGCGGCGCGGCTGTTCGCGGCCGAGGGGGTCGCCTCGGTGGTCGTCGACTGCGAGGCGGGGCCGGTGCGGCTCGGGCTCGCCGGACAGCTCGCGGGTGAGCTGGGCGGTACGGCCGTCACGCTGGACGAGTTGCGGGCCGACTCGATCGCCGGGCTGGTCAGGGATGTGCAGGGAACGTCGAGGAGGGCCGCGTAATGCCGCAGGGACAGCCGAGTGTCGTACCCGACGATGGTCTGACGACTCGTCAGCGCCGCAACCGTCCGCTGGTCGTCGTGCACACGGGCGTCGGCAAGGGCAAGTCGACGGCCGCGTTCGGGCTCGCGCTGCGCGCCTGGAACCAGGGGTGGCCGATCGGGGTGTTCCAGTTCGTGAAGTCGGCCAAGTGGAAGGTCGGTGAGGAGAACGCGCTCAGGGTGCTCGGCGCCTCCGGCGAGGGCGGGACCGTCGACTGGCACAAGATGGGCGAGGGCTGGTCCTGGGTGCAGCGGGACGCCCAGATGGACAACGAGGAGAAGGCCCGCGAGGGCTGGGAGCAGGTCAAGCGCGACCTGGCGGCGGAGACGTACCGGCTGTACGTGCTGGACGAGTTCGCCTACCCCATGCACTGGGGGTGGGTGGACACGGACGAGGTCGTGGAGGTGCTCCGGAACCGGCCCGGTGTCCAGCACGTGGTGATCACCGGCCGTAACGCGCCCGGGAAGCTGGTGGAGTTCGCGGATCTCGTGACCGACATGTCCAAGGTCAAGCACCCCATGGACGTCGGCCAGAAGGGCCAGAAGGGCATCGAGTGGTGACATCGCCGGTGCCTCGGCTGGTCATCGCCGCGCCCTCCTCGGGCAGCGGCAAGACCACCGTCGCCACGGGGCTGATGGCCGCGTTCGCCGCGCGGGGGCTCGCCGTGTCCCCGCACAAGGTCGGGCCGGACTACATCGACCCCGGGTACCACACGCTCGCCACCGGGCGGGCGGGGCGCAACCTGGACGCGTACCTGTGCGGGCCGGAGCTGGTCGCTCCGCTGTTCCTGCACGGGGCGCGGGGCTGTGACATCGCCGTGGTCGAGGGCGTGATGGGGCTGTACGACGGGGCGGCCGGCGAGGGTGAACTGGCGTCCACCGCCCATGTCGCCAAGCTGCTGGGGGCGCCGGTGGTGCTGGTGGTCGACGCGTCGTCGCAGTCGCGGTCGGTGGCGGCGCTGGTGCACGGGTTCGCCTCCTGGGATCCGGAGGTGCGGGTCGGCGGTGTGATCCTCAACAAGGTGGGGTCCGACCGGCACGAGGAGCTGCTGCGGGAGGCGTTGGATTCGGCCGGGGTGCCGGTGTTGGGTGTGCTGCGGCGGGTTCCGCAGGTGGACACGCCGTCGCGCCATCTCGGGCTGGTGCCGGTGGCCGAACGTCGCTCCACCGCACGGGACGCGGTGACGGCGATGGCCACTCAGGTGGAGCGAGGTTGCGATCTCGAAGCTCTGCTGGGGCTGGCACGGAGTGCGGGAGACCTGTCGTGTGCTCCTTGGGAGCCGCCCGTCACCACAACGAGGAAACGTGAGGTGGTCGCCGTTGCCGGTGGGTCCGCGTTCACCTTCTCCTACGCCGAGCACGCCGAACTGCTCACCGCCGCCGGGGCCGAGGTCGTCACCTTCGATCCCCTGCGGGACGAGCAACTGCCGGAAGACACGGCCGGGTTGGTCATCGGCGGCGGTTTCCCCGAGGTGTACGCCGCCGAGCTGTCCGCCAACGAACCGCTGCGCAAGGCCGTCGCCGAACTCGCCCTGGGCGGCGCTCCCGTCGCCGCCGAGTGTGCCGGACTGCTCTATCTGTGCCGGGAGCTGGACGGGCAGCCCATGTGCGGAGTCCTGGACGCCACCGCACGCATGACGGAACGGCTCACTCTCGGCTACCGGGACGCCGTGGCCGTCGGCGACAGTGTGCTGGCCGTCGCGGGGACCCGGATGCGGGGGCACGAGTTCCACCGCACGGTCGTCGAGCCCGGCGCCGGCCAGGCTCCCGCCTGGGGCGTGCGGGCGCCCGTGCGGCGGGTCGAAGGTTTCGTACAGCAGGGCGTGCACGCGAGTTACCTGCACACGCACTGGGCGTCCGAGCCCGGTGTCGCCCGTCGGTTCGTGGAGAGGTGCCGGACGTCATGAGCAGCAGGCTGGTCGGAGTCGGGGTCGGTCCCGGTGATCCGGAGCTGGTGACCGTCAAGGGGGTCAACGCGCTGCGGGCCGCCGATGTCGTCGTCGTCCCCGTCATGGACACCGGGGAGCGGGGGCGGGCCGAGGCGACCGTGTTGCACTACGTGCCCGCGGAGAAGGTGGTCCGGGTGGTGTTCGCGCTGAACGAGCGCACCGACCGGGCGCGCCGGGAAGCCGCCTGGGACGCGGCGGGCGGGCGGGTCGCCGGGCTTCTCGAAGCGCACGGAACCGTCGCCTTCGCCACCATCGGCGATCCGAACGTGTACTCCACGTTCACGTATCTCGCGCAGACCCTCGTGGAACTGGTGCCGGACGTGGTCGTGGAGACCGTGCCCGGGATCACCGCCATGCAGGATCTGGCGGCGCGGTCCGGTGCCGTACTGACCGAGGGCACCGAGCCGCTGACCCTCGTACCGGTCACCGCCGGGTTCGCCGTGCTCAAGGAGGCTTTGGCCGGGCCCGGGACCGTCGTGGCGTACAAGTTCGGGCGGCAGGCCGCCGAGGTCGCCGAGGCGCTGCGGGAGACCGGGCGGCTCGGGGACGCCGTGTGGGGTTCGGCGCTGGGGCTGCCGGAGGAGTCGGTGCGGCCGGCCGGCGAGCTGGACGGGACGCCGTTGCCCTATCTGTCGACGCTGATCGCGCCCCCGCGGCGGGACGGCGGACGGGGCGGGAAGCTGTGAGGCGGCCGAGGCGACCGGTCGGATCAGCCGCCGGAGAGGCCGACCACCAGCCAGACGAAGGCCACGCCCGCCACCGTGCACAGCAGGGTGGAGCGGGCCGGGTGCTCGTGGTGGGCCTCGGGCAGGATCTCGGCGGCGGCGAGATAGAGCAGTACGCCGCCGAAGAGGCCGAGATAGCCGCCGAGCACCGGCCCGGGGATGTGGAAGAAGGCGGTCGACAGCGCTCCGAGCAGGGGCGCGCACGCGTCGGCGACCAGCATGGCGATCGCGCGCCGGCGGGCGTTGCCGTACAGGCTCGTGATGGTGAAGGTGTTGAAGCCGTCCGCGAAGTCGTGCGCGATCACGGCGAGCGCGACGGCCGTGCCCATGCCGCCGCCGACCTGGAAGGCCGCGCCGATCGCCACGCCGTCCATGGCGCTGTGCCCCACCATGGCGCCGGCCGCCGTCAGGCCCACCTCGGGCGCCCGGTGGTTGTGCCCCTCGGCGCCGCCGTGCGCGGCCTGCCGGGCGGCCAGGGTCCGCTCCACCAGGTGGGCCAGCAGGAATCCGGTCACGAACAGCAGCAGGGCGGCGGGTACGCCGAAGACCTCGCGGTGGGCCGCGTGCAGCGCCTCCGGCAGCAGGTCCAGGCCGACCACGCCCAGCATCAGACCGCCGGCCAGTCCCAGGACCAGGTGCCGACGGTCGGTCACGCGCTGTGCCGTCCAGCCGCCGGCCAGCGTCATCAGGAACGCGCCGAGCGCGACGAAGACCGCCATAGGCCCTTGCTATCCGATGAACGCGTCTTCGCGCACATCCGGCGCCGATCACACCGCCCCAGACCCTGACAATTCACTGATTCCGACTTCTGATTCCGCAGTCTCCGCAGTTCGTTCCCGTAGTTCCCGCACTCCCGCAGTTCCCGTACGAGAGGACCCCTCCCATGGCCGATGCCCCCACCGGCAAGGTGACGTTCGTCGGTGCCGGCCCCGGCGCCGCCGACCTGCTGACGTTCCGTGCCGCGCGCGCGATCGCGGAGGCGGACGTGGTGATCTGGGCGGCGAGCCTGGTCCAGGCGGAGGTCCTCGCGCACGCGCGCGAGGATGCGCAGGTCCTGGACTCGGCGACCATGTCCCTGGAGGACGTCGTCGCCGTCTACCGGCGCGCCCACGCCGAGGGCCGGAAGGTGGCCCGGATCCACTCCGGCGACCCGGCGCTGTGGGGCGGTACGCAGGAGCAGCTGGACCGGTGCGCGCAGATCGGCATCGCGACGGAGGTCGTCCCGGGGGTCTCCTCCTTCTCCGCCGTCGCCGCGCTCGCACAGCGTGAGCTGACCATCCCCGAGGTCGCGCAGTCCGTCGTCCTCACCCGGCTGGGCGGCGGCAAGACGCCGATGCCGCCCGGCGAGGAGGTACGCGAGTTCGCCCGGCACGGCACCACCATGGCGGTCTTCCTGTCGGCGGCGCGCAGCGGGCAGTTGGTGCGCGAACTGCTGGAGGGCGGCTATCCGACGGACACGCCGGTGGTCGTCGCCTACCAGGCGACCTGGCCGGAGGAACTGATCGTGCGCTGCACGATCGGCACGCTGGAGGAGACGGTCAAGGAGCACAAGCTCTGGAAGCACACACTCTTCCTGGTCGGCCCGGCGCTCGACGCGCACGGCACCCGCTCGCACCTGTACCACCCCGGGCACTTCCACGGATACCGCAAGGCCGACCCGGAGGCCCGGCGGGCCCTGCGCGAGCAGAGGGCGAAGAGTTGATCACGGTCGTCGGTACGGGGACGGGCGCGCCGGTCGCCGAGGACGTCCTCGCGGGCGCCGCGCTGGTGGTCGGCGGGCGCCGGCACCTGGACGCGGTACGGCTGCCCGACGGCGCCGAGCGGGTCGTTCTCGGGCCGCTGGCACCGGCGCTGGACGTCGTCGAGCGGCATCTGGAGAAGGGGAGCCGGGTCGTCGTACTGGCCTCCGGTGACCCGGGGTTCTTCGGGATCGTGCGGGTGCTGGCCGAGCGGTTCGGGTCGCGGCGGCTGGATGTGCGGCCCGGCGTCTCGTCCGTCGCCGCCGCGTTCGCGCGGGCGGGGCTGCCGTGGGACGACGCCGTGGTCGTCAGCGCGCACGGCAGGGAGCTTCGTACTGCCGTCAACGTATGCCGCGCGCGGCCCAAGGTGGCGGTGCTGACGGGGCCGGGCGCGGGCCCGGCGGAACTGGGGGCGGCGCTGCTGCACGGTCCACGGGTGCCGCGGAGCCCGTCGCCCGGTCCGGTGGCCACACCCTCCGCCGAGCCCGCCGCGCCGGCGGTCGCGTCGGCGCCCGCACCCCGCGGACGCGTCCTCGTCGTCGCCTCCGCCCTCGGCTCCGCGCAGGAGCGCGTCGAACGGGTCACGCCCGCCGAGGCCGCCGCCCGGGACTGGGGCTCGGACGTCAGCGTGGTGCTGTGCCTCGACGAGACACGCGCCCTCGGCGGTGTGCGTACGGTCGCCGGGGCCCCGGCCGGACCGGCCCGGTGGGCGCTGGACGAGGGTGAGTTCACCCACCGCGACTCGATGATCACCAAGTTCGAGGTGCGGGCGCTGGCGCTGGCCCGGCTGGGGCCGCGGCTGGGCGACCTGGTGTGGGACGTGGGCGCCGGCTCGGGCTCGGTGGCGGTGGAGTGCGCGCGGCTCGGCGCGGCCGTCGTCGCCGTGGAGAAGGCGGCGGACGGGGTGGAGCGGATCCGCGCCAACGCGCTCGCCCACGGGGTCGACGTGGACGTGGTGCACGACTCGGCCCCTGAGTGCCTGGACGCGCTCGACGATCCCGACGCGGTGTTCGTCGGCGGGGGCGGCCGGGAACTGCCCGCCGTCGTCGCCGCGTGCGCCCGGCGGGCCCGGCGGACCGTGGTCGTGGCCATGGCCGCGCTGGACCGCGTACCGGCCGCCCGCGAGGCGCTCACGGCCGCCGGGTTCGCCTGCGACGGGGTGCTGCTGCAGTCCTCGCGGCTGGCGCCGCTGCCCGGGGACGTGACCCGGCTCGCGGCGACCAATCCGGTGTTCCTGCTGTGGGGCACCAGACACCCGGGGGGCGAGTGAGGGAGTTGCCCGCTGAGTCCTCTCCACCGCGAGCGGGGGAGATCCCTGGCTCACACCGCTCCGCGGCTCACTGAGCCGCGGAGTCTGACGCGATCGGCACCACCCGGGCTGGAACCAGCCCGGTTTACGAAGTAGTTGGAGGTTACTGCTGTGCTGGCTTGGTTCTCGCTCAGCGAGTCGCGACCCTACCAGTCACCATGCGGAGGCACCCGGTGATTGGACTCATTTCCGCCACCGCCGCCGGAACAGTCGCGCGGGACCGGCTGGCCGCGGCCTGGCCGGACCGTACGCGCGTGTACGAGGGTCCCGTCGGAGAGGCGGTACGGGCCGCGTTCGCGGAGTGCGAGCAGCTGGTGTGCTTCCTGGCGACGGGCGCGACGGTACGGCTGCTCGCGCCGCTGCTCGGCGACAAGACGGCCGACCCGGGTGTGGTGTGCGTGGACGAGGGCGGCCGGTTCGCGGTGTCGCTGGTCGGCGGGCACGGCGGCGGCGCCAACGAACTCGCCCGTACGGTAGGCGAGTTGCTGGGGGCGGAGCCGGTGGTGACGACCGCCACGGACTGCGTGGGACTGGCGGGCCTGGACACGCTCGGGCTGCCGTACGAGGGCTCGGTGGCCCTGGTCTCCCGCGCCCTGCTGGACGGCGAACCGGTCGCGCTGGAGGCGGAGGTGCCGTGGCCGCTGCCGCCGCTGCCGGTCTCGGCGCGGGGGTCGTACACGATCCGGCTCACCGACCGGGATGTCGCACCGGGCGAGCGTGAGGTGCTGTTGCGTCCGCCGTCCCTGGTGGTCGGGGTCGGCGCGTCCAGGGGCGCGCCGGTGGACGAGGTCCTCGCACTGGTCGGGGACGCGCTGCGGGAGGCGGGGCTCACCCCGAAGTCCGTGGCCGAACTCGCCACCGTGGACGCCAAGGCCGAGGAGCCGGGCATCGTGGCCGCCGCCGAGCGGCTGGGCGTGCCCCTGGTGACCTACTCCGCCGAGGAGTTGGCGGCGGTCGAGGTGCCCAACCCGTCGGACGCGCCGCTCGCGGCCGTCGGCACGCCCTCCGTGGCGGAGGCGGCGGCTCTGCTGCGCGGCGGTGAACTCCTCGTGCCCAAGCGGAAGTCCAAGGCGCAGCCCGCGATGGCGACCTGCGCGGTCGTCCGGCGCCCGGGACGCGGGCGGCTCGCGGTGGTCGGGCTCGGGCCGGGCGCCCGGGACCTGCTCACCCCGCGGGCGGCGGCCGAGCTGCGCCGGGCCTCGGTGCTGGTCGGGCTCGACCAGTACGTGGACCAGATCCGCGACCTGCTGCGGCCGGGCACCCGGGTGCTGGAGTCGGGGCTCGGCGCCGAGGAGGAACGGGCCCGTACGGCCGTCGCGGAGGCCCGCGAGGGGCATGCGGTGGCGCTGATCGGCAGCGGGGACGCGGGCGTGTACGCCATGGCCTCCCCGGCGCTCGCCGAGGCGTCGGACGACATCGACGTGGTCGGGGTGCCCGGGGTGACGGCCGCGCTGGCCGCCGGCGCGGTCCTGGGCGCGCCGCTGGGCCACGACCATGTGTCCATCAGCCTGTCCGACCTGCACACACCGTGGGAGGTCATCGAACGGCGGGTGCGGGCGGCGGCCGAGGCGGACCTCGTCGTGACCTTCTACAACCCGCGCTCCCGGGGCCGCGACTGGCAGCTGCCCAAGGCGCTCGCGATCCTGGCCGGGCACCGGGAGCCGACGACCCCGGTGGGCGTCGTACGGAACGCCTCGCGGCCGGACGAGTCGAGCCGGGTGACCACGCTCGCCGGACTGGACCCGGCGACGGTCGACATGATGACGGTCGTCACCGTGGGCAACACCGCGACCCGCACCGTCGCGGGCCGCATGGTGACCCCGCGCGGCTACCGCTGGCAGGCAGCGCAGGAGGGCGCCCAGTGAACCGTGTGGTCCACCCCATCGAGCAGGAGTCCTTCCGGCGGCTGCGCGCCCGCCTGGACACCTCGCACTTCCCGCCGCTGACCCGGGCCGTGGTGGAGCGGGTCATCCACTCCGCCGCAGACCCGGAGTACGCGACCGACCTCGTCACGGCCGAGGACGACCTGGTCAAGGCGCACGCGGCGCTGCACGCCGGGGCGCCGGTCGTCGTGGACGTGGAGATGGTCGCGGCCGGCATCACCCGGCGGGAGACCGTGTGCCGGCTGAAGGACGCCGAGTCCGGCCCGGGACTGACCCGTTCGGCACACGCCGTCCGGCTCGCCTACGAAGAGGTCGGGCCGGGAGCGCTGTGGGTGATCGGCTGTGCGCCGACCGCCCTGGAGGAGCTGCTCACCCTGGACGCCTCCCCCGCACTCGTCATCGGCCTGCCCGTCGGCTTCGTCGGCGCGGCCGAGTCCAAGGCCGCGTTGCGGACGAGCGGGCTGCCCGCCGTGAGCAACGTGTCCGAGAAGGGCGGCTCGGCGGTCGCCGCCGCCGCGCTCAACGCCCTGCTGTACCACCCCGTTTCGTCTGAGGAGACCTCGTGACCACCCCGCCCGCCCTGCTGATCGCCGGACACGGCACCCGTGACGACGCCGGAGCCGAGGCGTTCCGCGACTTCGTCCGCGAGCTGGGGCGCCGCCACCCCGAGCTGCCCGTCGCGGGCGGCTTCATCGAGCTGTCCCCGCCGCCGCTCGGCGAGGCCGTCACCGAGCTGGTCGAGCGGGGCGTACGCCGGTTCGCCGCCGTGCCGCTGATGCTGGTGTCCGCCGGGCACGCCAAGGGCGACATCCCGGCCGCGCTGGCCCGTGAGAAGGAACGGCACCCGGGTGTCTCGTACACCTACGGCCGCCCGCTGGGCCCGCACCCGGCGCTGCTGAACGTGCTGGAGCGGCGGCTGCAGGAGGTGCTGGGCGACACGGACCGCGCGGAGGTGACCGTGCTGCTGGTCGGGCGCGGCTCGACCGACCCCGATGCCAACGCCGAGGTGTTCAAGGCGGCGCGGCTGCTGTGGGAGGGGCGCGGATACGCCGGTGTGGAGACGGCGTTCGTGTCGCTGGCGGCGCCGGACGTGCCGAGCGGCCTGGACCGGTGTACGAAGCTGGGAGCGCGGCGGATCGTCGTCCTCCCCTACTTCCTGTTCACCGGGATCCTGCCGGACCGGGTGCGGCGGCAGACCGAGGAGTGGGCGGCCGGGCACCCCGAGGCCGACGTGCGCTCGGCGGACGTCATCGGGCCCGAGCCGGAGCTGCTGGACCTGGTGATGGAGCGGTACGAGGAGGCCGTCAAGGGTGATCTGCGCATGAACTGCGACTCGTGCGTGTACCGGATCGCGCTGCCGGGCTTCGAGGACAAGGTGGGGCTGCCGCAGCAGCCGCACTTCCACCCGGACGACGACGGCCATCACCACGGGCACGGCCACGGGCACCACCATCACGGGGGGCACTCGCACAGCCATGCGCACTGACGACACCGGCGGGTCGGGGCACGATCTGCGGCACCACGGGGACGCCGAGGTGCGGGACGACGGGGTGGGGCTGACCGACCTCGCCGTCAATGTCCGCGCGGACACGCCTCCGCCGTGGCTGCGGGAACAGATCGCCGCCTCGCTGTCTTCCCTCGCGGCCTATCCGGACGGGCGGGCCGCGCGCGTGGCGGTGGCGGCGCGGCACGGGCTGCCGGTGGAACGGGTGCTGCTGACGGCCGGCGCGGCGGAGGCGTTCGTGCTGCTGGCGCGGGCGCTGAGGGTACGGCGCCCGGTCGTCGTGCATCCGCAGTTCACCGAGCCGGAGGCCGCGTTGCGGGACGCGGGGCACACCGTGGAGCGGGTGCTGCTGCGGGAGGAGGACGGGTTCCGGCTGGATCCGGCGGCGGTGCCGGAGGAGGCCGATCTGGTGGTGGTCGGGAACCCGACCAACCCCACCTCCGTACTGCATCCGGCGGGGACGATCGCCCGGCTGGCCCGCCCCGGGCGGGTGCTGGTGGTCGACGAGGCGTTCATGGACGCGGTGCCGGGTGAGCGGGAGGCGCTGGCCGGGCGGACGGACGTGCCGGGTCTCGTGGTGCTGCGGAGCCTGACCAAGACATGGGGGCTGGCCGGGCTGCGGATCGGGTACGCGCTGGCTCCTTCGGAGATCATCGCCGAACTGGAGCGGGCCCAGCCGCTGTGGCCGGTGTCGACGCCCGCGCTGGCCGCGGCCGAGGCGTGTGTGAGGCCGCGGGCGCTGGCGGAGGCGGGGCACGCGGCGCACCGCATCGCGGCGGACCGGGCCCACCTGGTGGCGGGATTGTCCGGGTTCGCTTCGCGGGGCGTGCGGGTCGTGGAGCCTGCCGAGGGGTCTTTCGTCCTGGTCCGTATGCCGGGGGCTGCCGCTGTACGACACCGGTTGCGTGAGCTCGGCTACGCCGTGCGGCGTGGCGACACCTTTCCGGGGCTGGACGAACACTGGGTGCGGATCGCCGTCCGGGACCGGGCCACCGTGAACGGATTCCTGGGCGCGCTGTCGGCTGCCCTGGCGCTGTGACCGGCAGGCCGGCGCCAGAGGCGGGAGTCCTCGACCGGGCCGGGCGCCTTGTCCTCTGCGCCTTCGCCGGCTGCCCCGGTGGTGGGCGGCCACGTTCCGGTCGGCCGCAAGGCCACTTCCTGCCCGGCGTGACGGCCGAGCGGGAAGTGGCACGGGACGGTGACGTCAGCTCTTTCGGCGCCGGGCCACCGCCGCCGCTCCCCCGCCGGCCAGCACCAGCGCGAGTGCGGCGCCCGCGATGTACGGGGTCGCGGAGCTGCCGCCCGTTTCCGCGAGGTCGGTCCGGGCTCCCTGGGGTCTGACGTCGGCGGCCGGGTCGTGGCTCGGCACCGGGTGCCCCGTGGGCCGGGCCGTCGGGGACTCGCAGGTCGCCCTGGCCAGCGTGACCGTGCCCTCGACGTCGGCCACGTTGAGCTTCAAGGGGTTGACGGACACCTTGAGTTCGAGGGCGGTGGCGGCGGCCGTGCGGGTGGTGGTGCGCCGCTGGGCGAGGTCGAGGCGGACCTCGCCGACGCCGGGCACCTTCACCTCGGTCCGACCGCCGGCGGTGAGCGTGACCCGTCTGCCGAGGACGGTGACGCCGCCGAGGACGTTCGCCGAGGCGGCCGGTTCTCTGCCGGCCTCACAGGTCGCCTTGGCGGTGACCGTGCCGACCTCGATCAGGGACAGCAGGGGCAGGCCGGGGACGTGCAGGTGTGCGTCGACGAGCCGGACCGAGCCCTCGGCGCGCCGCGCGGTCACGGTGGCCTTCGCCGAGGCGGCGTCGGCGCCGAGGACCGTGAACGGCTTGCCGCCCGCCACGCCGTCGAGCCGGGCGGACAGCGTGGTCCTGTCGGCGCTCTGCGGTGCCTGGACCTCGTTGAGGGAGACCGCGAGCGGGACGTCGACGGTCTTGTTGAGCAGGGACACGTCGAGCCCGGTGCGCAGGACGACGGCGGAGGCGCGACCGTGGCCGGTGGTCGCGTGTGCGGCGCCCGTGCCCAGGACCGCGGGACCGGCGGCCAGGGCGGTGACCGTCGCGACCGTCGCGAGACGGCGTGCGGGCGTACGGAAGTTGTTGCTGTTCAAGGCGGTGGGACCCCCAGAGGAAACGTGCTTGGGACCCGTCAACCTTGTACGCCCTGTGGGTGAACGGTCAGCGATCCCGGGCCACTTCACTCGAACGTGGATATCCAGCACATCGCTTCGAATCACCGGGCACGGGTGTTCCCCTACTGCACGATCCGCCCGTTCAGCACCACGCGGCGCGGCGCCGCCAGCACCCGTACGTCCGCGCGCGGATCGCCCTCGTACACCACCAGGTCGGCCGGGGCGCCCTCCTCCAGGCCGGGGCGGCCGAGCCAGGCGCGGGCGCCCCAGCTGGTCGCCGACACGGCGTCCACGGCCGGGATGCCGGCGGTGACCAGCTCCGCCACCTCCGCCGCGACCAGTCCGTGGGCCAGCGAGCCGCCGGCGTCCGTGCCGACGTACACCGGGATCCCGGCGTCGTAGGCGCCGCGCACGGTGTCGTAGCGGCGCTCGTGCAGCCGGCGCATGTGCGCGGACCAGCGCGGGAACCTGGTGTCGCCGCCGGCCGCGAGCTGCGGGAAGGTGGCGATGTTGACGAGGGTCGGGACGATCGCGACGCCGCGCTCGGCGAAGAGCGGGATCAGGTCGTCGGTCAGGCCGGTCGCGTGCTCGATGCAGTCGATGCCCGCCTCGACCAGGTCGCGCAGGGAGCTCTCGGCGAAGCAGTGGGCGGTGACGCGGGCGCCGAGCCGGTGGGCCTCGGCGATGGCCGCCGCCACCGGCTCACGCGGCCAGCAGGGCGCGAGGTCGCCGAGGTCACGGTCGATCCAGTCGCCGACCAGTTTGACCCAGCCGTCGCCGCGCCGGGCCTCCTGGGCGACGTACGCGACCAGGTCGTCCGGTTCGATCTCCCAGGCGTAGTTGCGGATGTAGCGGCGGGTGCGGGCGATGTGCCGGCCGGCCCGGATGATCTTCGGCAGGTCCTCGCGGTCGTCGATCCAGCGGGTGTCGGAGGGCGAGCCCGCGTCCCGGATCAGCAGGGTGCCCGTCTCGCGGTCGGTGAGCGCCTGCTTCTCGGCGGTGTCCGCGTCGACCGGGCCGTGCGCGCCGAGGCCCACGTGGCAGTGCGCGTCGACCAGGCCGGGCAGCGTCCAGCCCTCGACGGTACGGATGTCACGTGCCCCGGCGGGTCGGTCGTAGGACACCCGGCCCCCGACCACCCACAGCTCCTCACGGACGTCGTCCGGCCCGGCCAGGATCCGGCCCTTCACGTGCAGCACCGCGCCTTCGCTCATGCACCGCACCCTAACGGCCTACGGCCGGCCCTTCCCCACCTGGTCGGAGGTCTCCTCCTCCACCTCGGCCATCGCCGGGTCGAGCAGGCGGGAGAGGAAGTGGCGGGTGCGCTCGTGCTGCGGGTCGCCGATGACCTGCGCGGGGCTGCCCTCCTCGACGATCACCCCGCCGTCCATGAAGACGACCCGGTCGGCGACCTCGCGGGCGAAGGTCATCTCGTGCGTGACGACCATCATCGTCATGCCCTCCTCGGCGAGCCGGCGCATCACCGCGAGGACGTCGCCGACCAGCTCGGGGTCGAGCGCCGAGGTCGGCTCGTCGAAGAGCATGACCTCCGGGCCCATCGCCAGCGCCCGGGCGATGGCCACGCGCTGCTGCTGGCCGCCGGAGAGGGAGGAGGGGTAGGCCTCCGCCTTCTCGGCCAGGCCGACCCGGGCGAGGTTCTCGGCGGCGATCCTCGCTGCCTCCGCCTTGTCCCGCTTGAGAACCCTGCGCTGCGGGAGGGTGAGGTTCTCGGTGACGCTCAGGTGCGGGAAGAGGTTGAACTGCTGGAAGACCATGCCGATCCGGCGGCGTACGGCGTCGATGTCGACGTCGGGGTCCGTCAGCTCGGTGCCGCCGACGAGGACCTGGCCCTTGGTGGGCTCCTCCAGCAGGTTCACACAGCGCAGCAGCGTCGACTTGCCGGATCCGGAGGGGCCGATGACGCAGACGACCTCGCCCTGGTTGATCTCCAGGTCGATGCCGCGCAGGACGTGGTTGTCGCCGAAGGACTTGTGCAGGTCCCGGACGCGGATCTCGGGGCGGGTCACTTGATCTCCTTCTGGGCCCTGGCCTCGAGACGGCGGGCGACGAAGCCGAGCGGGATGGTGATCAGCAGGTAGCACAGGCCCGCGACCAGGATCGGCGTGGAGTTGGCGGTCGTACTGGCCAGATCCCGGCCGAACTTGGACAGTTCGCGCTCCTCCAGGGTGACGCCGAGCAGCAGCACCAGCGAGGAGTCCTTGAAGAGCATGATCAGCTCGTTGGTGAGCGGCGGGAGGATGATCCGGAACGCCTGCGGGATGATGATGGAGATCATCGCGCGGGCGGGCGAGAAGCCCAGCGAACGCGCCGCCTCCATCTGCCCCTTGGGCACCGCCTGGATGCCGGCACGGAACGTCTCCGCCATGTAGGCGGCACCGATGAGTCCGAGGCCGAGGGCGCCCTTGCCGTAGGTGCCGCCGGGGATCTCCGTGCCCGGGAAGGCCAGCGGGACGGCCACCGCGATGAAGACGAAGATCAGCAGGGCGGGCAGGCCGCGGAAGATCTCGATGTAGATGCCGGCCAGCCAGCGGTACGGCCCCACGGAGGACAGCCGCATCAGCGCGATGACCAGGCCGAGCACCAGTCCGAGGACGAAGCCGGACACCGTGAACAGGACGGTGTTCTTCAGCGCCAGCGTGATGACGTCCGGCCACATCTGCTGGGCGATGCCGCCCTGCGCGAACTGGTTCTGCAGCCGGCCCCAGTCCGCCGAGACCGCGATGGCGATCACGGCGGCGACGAAGACGACGTACTGGATGCCGCGCGACAGCCGACGCCTCTGGCGCCGCGTCAGCCCCTTCTTCCTCGGCTGGAGTCGTACGTCCGTATCGGTCATGAGGCGGCGGGAGAGGCCACGGTGGCGTTGTACGGGCCGATCCACTGCTCGTAGAGCTTCTTGTAGGTGCCGTCGGCCTTGGCGTCCTTGAGGGCCTTGTTGATGGCCTCGCGCAGCGCCGTGTTGCCCTTCTTGACCGTGAAGCCGTACTGCTCGCCGGTCTTGAGGTTGTCGACGACCTTGAACTTGTCCGCGTTGGCCTTGTCCTTCAGCCAGCCCTGGACGACCGGGTAGTCGATGACGACGGCCTGGACCTGGCCGGTGCGCAGGCCGTTGAGGACCGCGTCGGAGGACTCGAAGGAGATCGGGTCGTAGCCCTTGCTCTTGACGTAGTCCTCACCCGTGGTCTGCGCCTGGGCGCCGAGCTTCTTGCCCTTGGCCTTGACGTCGGCGAGGGAGTTGACGCCGCTGCTCTTGTTCACGAGCACGGCCTGGGTGGCCTCGAAGTACGGGTCGGAGAAGTCGACGTTCTTCTTGCGCTCGGGCGTGATCGTCATGCCGGCGGCGGCCAGGTCGCACTGGCCGGAGTTCAGGAAGGCGCCGGTCTTGAAGTTCTCGAACGGCGTGTCGACGATCTGCTGCGTGACGCCGAGGTTCTTGGCGACGAGGTCGATGAGGGAGACGTCGAAGCCCTGCACCTTGCCGTTGATCTCCGACTGGAACGGCGGATACGGCAGGTGGGTGCAGGTGGTCAGCTGACCGGCCTTGACGACGTGGACCCCCTTGACGGTGGCACCACCGTTCCCTCCGCTGGACGACGAGGAGCAGCCGGCCACGACGAGGACCAGTCCGGCGGTCGCGGTGGTGGCGGCCAGGAGGCGGGGCCGGCGCCCGAGGAGCGTTTTCATGCGGGGATCTCCCTGTGAGGGAACTGAGGGTTCCGATTATAAGGAAGAGTTTGGGTCTCTCAAAACAAACCAATGGTTACGGGACCGTTGGACCTAGGATCGAGCGAGTCCCGAGGTCCGCCGACGAAGAGAGCACCGCCGTGAGCCACCCCCTCCTCGCGGCGGCCGGTCCGGGCACGGTGGCGCTGAATGTGATCACCGGGCCGTACGGGCAGACGTTCGGGAGCTGGCTCCGGGACTGCGGCGCGCCGGTGCACGACCTCTCCGTCCCCTTCCACGCGGCCGTGACCGCCGAGCAGGTCCGGGAGGCGTTCGCCCGGCACCCGGAGATCGACTTCGTCTCGCTGGTGCACGCGGAGGCGGCGACCGGCAACACCAACCCGGTCGCGGAGATCGGCGAGGTGGTGCGGGAGCAGGGTGCGCTCTTCTACCTGGACGCGGTCGCCTCCGTGGGCGCGGAACCGGTGCTGCCGGACGCGTGGGGTGTGGACCTGTGCGTGATCGGCGCGCAGAAGGCGATGGGCGGCCCGGCCGGCGTGTCGGCGATCTCGGTGAGCGAGCGGGCCTGGACCCGGATGGCCGCGAACCCGAACGCTCCGCGCCGCTCCTACCTGTCCCTGCTGGACTGGAAGGAACGCTGGACCGACGCCGGGCGCGCGGTACTGCCGCACGCTCCGGCGCAGCTGGAGATGCTGGCGCTGCAGGCGTGCCTGGAGCGGATCGAGTCGGTGGGGCTGGATGCGGTGATGGACCGGCACCGGGCCGCCGCGCTGGCCACGAGGGCGGGCGCGGTCTCCCTGGGCGGGGGCCTGGAGCCGTATGTGTACGAGGCTTCGCACGCGGCGCCGGTGGCTACGACGCTTCGGGTGCCGTCGGGGGTGGTGGCGTCGGAGGTGGTGGCGCGGGCCCTGGCCGACGACCCGACGCTGCCGATGGCCGCCGGCGGGGGTGCGCTGGCCAAGGAGATGATCCGGGTCACCACTACGGAGCGGACGCTTCCACGGAGACCGTGCAGAGGTGTCTGGCGGCGATCGGGGCAGCACTCGGTACTCGGCGCTAGGCCGGCCGGCCGATGGCCGGCGCCGAGGTGAGCGTGCGCCGGGTGCTGATCCACCTCATCGAGGAGTACGCCCGGCACAACGGACACACCGACATTCCGTGTGAACGAATCGACGGCGCCACCGGAGCCTGAATTCAATTGAGCTTCACAATTTCCGCCAATTCCTCCGGTGGCAGCTTCCCGTCTTCTTCTGCCCGCTTTTTGCAGAGCTAAACAGGGAAGTTTCCTGGCGGTTTTCTGACGGTTTCCGCGCTGTGACACACTCCACAGCCCGCTACCTTTGTCCCTATTTGACGTGGGTTAATTCAGGCATTTCACCGGGGTCTCTGCGTGGCACAGTGACGGCGGCCGTGCATTTCCTAATTCGCCTCGCTAAATTCGTGCCGCATGACTGCCGCACCCGCAGACCTGCTCATCGACCAGCCGGCGGTGACCGACGGAGCCGCGCTCTGGCGTCTCGCCAAGGACTCGAAAACCCTCGACCTGAACTCCTCGTACAGCTATCTGCTGTGGTGCCGCGACTTCGCCGGCACCTCGGCGGTGGCGCGCGGTGCGGACGGGGAGCCGGTCGGTTTCGTCACCGGCTACGTGCGGCCGGAGCGCCCTCGCACGCTGCTCGTCTGGCAGGTGGCCGTCGACGCCGCGTACCGGGGCCACGGCATCGCCGCCCGGCTGCTGGACGGGCTGACCGCACGGCTGGCCGGCGAGCACGGCATCACCGACGTGGAGACCACCATCACGCCCGGCAACACCGCCTCCGAGCGGCTGTTCACCTCGTTCGCCGCCCGGCACGGGGCGCACCTGGAGCGTGCGGTGCTGTTTCCCGCCGAGCTGTTCCCGGACGGCCCGCACGATCCTGAAGTCCTCTATCGCATCGGTCCGTTGACCGACTTCACCGCCCACTGAGGAGCGATTCACCGTGACCATCACCCAGCCCGACCTCAGCGTCTTCGAGACCCTCGAGTCCGAGGTGCGCAGCTACTGCCGCGGCTGGCCCACCGTCTTCGACCGCGCGCAGGGCAGCCGGATGTACGACGAGGACGGTCATGCGTACCTCGACTTCTTCGCCGGTGCCGGCTCACTCAACTACGGCCACAACAACGCCGTACTCAAACGGGCGTTGATCGACTATCTCTCCCGGGACGGGGTGACCCACGGCCTGGACATGTCGACCACGGCCAAGCGGTCCTTCCTGCAGACCTTCCAGGATCTGGTGCTGCGCCCGCGTGACCTGCCCTACAAGGTGATGTTCCCGGGGCCGACCGGGACCAACGCCGTGGAGTCGGCGCTGAAGCTGGCCCGGAAGGTGAAGGGCCGGGAGGCGATCGTGTCGTTCACGAACGCCTTCCACGGGATGTCCCTGGGCTCCCTCGCCGTCACCGGGAACGCCTTCAAACGGGCCGGTGCCGGCATCCCGCTGGTGCACGGCACGCCGATGCCGTTCGACAACTACTTCGACGGCACGGTCCCGGACTTCCTGTGGTTCGAGCGACTGCTGGAGGACCAGGGCTCCGGGCTCAACAAGCCCGCCGCCGTGATCGTGGAGACCGTGCAGGGCGAGGGCGGCATCAACGTCGCCCGGCCCGACTGGCTGCGCGCGCTCAAGGAGTTGTGCGAGCGGCAGGACATGCTCCTGATCGTCGACGACATCCAGATGGGCTGCGGCCGTACCGGCGCGTTCTTCTCCTTCGAGGAGGCGGGCATCACCCCCGACATCGTCACGCTCTCGAAGTCCATCAGCGGCTACGGGCTGCCGATGTCCCTGTGCCTGTTCAAGCCCGAGCTGGACGTCTGGGAGCCCGGCGAGCACAACGGCACCTTCCGGGGCAACAACCCCGCCTTCGTCACGGCGACGGCCGCCCTGGAGGCGTACTGGACCGACGGCTCGGCCATGGAGAAGCAGACCCGCTCGCGTGGTGAGCAGGTCGAGCAGGCGCTGATCTCCATCACCGAGGAGAACCTCGCCGACGTCAAGGAGTACCGCGGGCGCGGGCTGGTGTGGGGCCTGGAGTTCCGGGACAAGGCGCGGGCCTCGCGGATCGCCCGGCGGGCCTTCGAGCTGGGGCTGCTGATCGAGACGTCCGGCCCGGAGGGCGAGGTCGTCAAGCTGCTGCCCGCGCTCACCGTCACCCCCGACGAGCTGGACGAGGGCCTGAGCGTCCTCGCCCGTGCCGTCCGGGAAACCGCCTGACCAGGCGTCTTTCGTACAGCTAGGAGGAAGAACAGCACCGTGATCGTCCGATCGTTCAAGGACATCGAGAACACCGACCGGCACGTCAGGGCGAAGTCCGGCACCTGGGAGAGCAAGCGGATCGTCCTCGCCAAGGAGCGGGTCGGCTTCTCCCTGCACGAGACCATCCTGTACGCCGGGACCGAGACGTCGATGTGGTACGCCAACCACGTCGAGGCCGTCGTCTGCACCCAGGGCGAGGCCGAGCTCACCGACCACGAGGCCGGGAAGACGTACACGATCACCCCCGGCACCATGTACCTCCTCGACGGGCACGAGCGGCACACCCTGCGCGTCAAGGAGGACTTCCACTGCATCTGCGTGTTCAACCCGCCCGTGACCGGACGGGAGGACCACGACGAGAACGGCGTCTACCCGCTGCTCACCGAGCCCGAGGAGGTGTGAGAGCCCATGACCACTGCCCCCGTGAAGGATCTCTACCCGACCCGCGGCGCCGCCGAGGTGACCGTCCCGCGCCAGGACCCGGTCGTCTGGGGCTCCCCGGACACCCCGGGCCCGGTCCCGATGTCCGACCTCCAGGCGTACGAGCGTGACGGCTTCCTGTCCGTCGACCAGCTGATCGCCCCTGACGAGGTCGAGGTCTACAAGCGTGAGCTGGACCGGCTGGTCACCGACCCCGCGATCCGCGCCGACGAGCGTTCCATCGTCGAGCCGAAGTCCAAGGAGATCCGCTCGGTCTTCGAGGTGCACCGGATCAGCGAGGTGTTCGCGAACCTGGTGCGCGATCCCCGGGTGGTCGGCCGCGCCCGGCAGATCCTCGGCTCGGACGTGTACGTCCACCAGTCGCGGATCAACGTCAAGCCCGGCTTCGGTGCGAGCGGCTTCTACTGGCACTCGGACTTCGAGACCTGGCACGCCGAGGACGGGCTGCCGAACATGCGCACGGTGTCCGTCTCGATCGCGCTGACCGAGAACCACGACACCAACGGCGGCCTGATGATCATGCCGGGCTCGCACCGGACGTTCCTGGGCTGCGCCGGCGCCACACCCGAGGACAACTACAAGAAGTCCCTGCAGATGCAGGACGCGGGCACCCCGTCCGACGAGGCGCTGACCGCGCTGGCGAGCGAGCACGGCATCCGGCTGTTCACGGGCAAGGCCGGCTCGGCGACCTGGTTCGACTGCAACTGCATGCACGGCTCCGGCGACAACATCACGCCGTTCCCGCGCAGCAACGTGTTCATCGTGTTCAACAGCGTGGAGAACGCCGCCGTGGAACCCTTCGCGGCACCGGTGCGCAGGCCGGAGTTCATCGGCGCACGCGACTTCACCCCGGTGCGGTGACCCCGGTGAAGTAACCCCCCGAGCACCGGGCCGGGGCCTCCTCGTGTGGGACGGGAGGCCCTGGCCCGGTCGTGTCAGCCGGCCAGCACGTCCAGCAGGCGGTCCACATCGGCCGGCGTGTTGTACAGGTGGAACGAGGCCCGCAGGTTGCCGGCGCGGTTGGCGACCTCGATGCCGGCGCGGCTCAACTCCGGCTGGCGGGCACCCAGTCCGGGAACGGAGACGATCGCCGAGCCGGGGGCGGGCAGGGGTTCGCGGCCGAGCGAGGCGAGGCCGGTGCGGAACCGGTCGGCCAGCGCCAGGTCGTGCGCCTGCACGGCGGCCACGCCCAGCTCCTCGATCAGGGCGAGGGAGTGACGCACCCCGGTGTAGGTGAACAGCGCGGGGCTGACGTCGAACCGCCGTGCCGAGTGGGCGAGTTCGGTCACCGGCCCGTAGCAGCTGTTCCACGGTTCCTCGGCCGCGGCCCAGCCCGCCAGCAGCGGGGACAGCCCGCCGAAGTCCTCGGGGACGACGAGGAAGGCCGCCCCGTGCGGGCCGAGCAGCCACTTGAAGGTCGTCGCGACGGTGAAGTCGTCGGCGCCGGGCTCCATCGGGAGCCAGCTCGCGGCCTGGGAGTAGTCGACGTAGGTGCGTGCGCCATGCCGGCGGGCGGCCTCGCGCAGGGCGGGCAGGTCGGCGATCCGGCCGTCGGCGGACTGGGCGGCGCTGACCGCGACCAGGGCGGTACCGGGGCGGACCGACTCGGCGAGCCGTTCCAGCGGGACCGCCCGCACCTTGAGGTCCCCGCGCACATGGAACGGGTTCAGCACGGAGGTGAAGTCGTCCTCGGCGGTGAGCACTTCGGCGCCCGCGGGCAGCGAGGCGGCGATCAGTCCGGTCTGGGCGGAGACCGACGGGCCCGCCGCGACCCGGGTGACCGGCACCCCGGCCAGCCGGGCGAACGCGGCGCGGGCGGCCTCGACGTCGTCGAACAACGGATCCAGCGGCCGGCCCGCGGCCCGGATGGCCACCGCCTCGTGCAGCGCGGCGACCGTACGGGCCGGGAGCAGACCGCTTGTGGCGGTGTTCAGGTAGGTGCTCTTCGGGGCGAACTCGGCGCGGACGAGGCTGTCGAACGACTCCGTGGTCTGGGTGGTCTCCATGGGTCCACTCTGCGGCCCCGCGAAGTCCCCGTCCATTGCGGATTTTTACGTGGATCCGCTTAGGACTTCTTATAGGTCTGCACTGACCTGCGATTTCAGCCCTGCTGCGGCACGGCGCACCCGTCCGGGCCGCAGGCCGCCGCGTCCCCTCGGTCCCCCTGGTCGACCGGCCTCAGCGGGGAGTGCTCGCCCCAGGCCTGGGTCAGCGCCTGGGTGAAGACCTCGGCGGGCTGGGCGCCGGAGACGCCGTACTTCCGGTCGAGGACGAAGAACGGGACGCCGGTCGCGCCGAGCTGGGCGGCCTCGCGCTCGTCGGCGCGGACCTCCTCGGAGTAGCGGGACGGGTCCGCGAGCACCGCGCGGGCGGCGTCGGCGTCGAGACCGGCCGCCACGGCCAGCTCGACGAGCCGCTCGTCACCCTCGGTGAAGACGGACCGCTCCTCGGCGAAGTTCGCCCGGTACAGGATCTGGATCAGCGCGTCCTGCCTGCCCTGCTCCTTGGCGAAGTGCAGGAGGCGGTGCATGTCGAAGGTGTTGCCGTGGTCCCGGTCCCGGGTGCGGTAGTCCAGACCCTCGGCGGCGGCCTGGGCGCCCAGGTTGTCCTCGCCGGCCTGCGCCTGTGCCTCGCTCATGCCGTACTTCCTGGTGAGCATGGTGATCACCGGCTGCACGTCGCCCTTGGCGCGGCCCGGGTCCAGCTCGAAGGAACGGTGCACCACCTCGACGTCGTCACGGTGCGGGAAGGCAGCGAGCGCCTTCTCGAAGCGGGCCTTGCCCACATAGCACCAGGGGCAGGCGATGTCGCTCCAGATCTCGACGCGCATGCTTCGGCTCTCCAGGTCGTACGGCTGCGGGGGCTCTCCCCGGGCAAGTACGTGAACGTTCAAACAGGCTGCTCCATTCCCGCGTCGGCACCCGGCCCGGTATGCCCCCGTTCACGCGACCGAGGACGCTGCCGTACCCATACCCGTACCCGTGCCCGTGCCGTGCCGGCTGAACTGGGCGCGGTAGGTGCTCGGGGTCAGGCCGGTACGGCGGACCATGTGCGTGCGCAGCGAGTCGGCGGTGCCGAGGCCGCAGGCCGCGGCCACCTGGTCCATGGGCAGGGTGGTGGTCTCCAGCAGCTCCCTGGCCCGCTCGATGCGCTGGTGCAGCAGCCACTGCAGCGGGCTGACCCCGCTCTCGGCGTGGAAGCGCCGGGTGAGGGTACGCACGGAGACCCCCGCGTGCCGCGCCAGGTCGGTGAGGGTGAGCGGCCTGTCCAGGTTGCGCATGGCCCAGCCGCGGGTGTCGGCGCAGGCGGTGCCGCGCTCGGGCGGCAGCGGCGTGTGGGCGAACTGGGTCTGGCCGCCTGGGCGGACCGGGGCGACCAGGGCGAGGCGGGCCACCTCGTTGGCGACGGCGGCGCCGTAGTCGGTGCGGATGAGGTGCAGGCACAGGTCGATGCCGGCGGCGTAGCCGGAGGAGGTGAGGAACTGGCCGTCCTGGGCGTAGAGGACGTCGCCCTGGACCTCGACGTCGGGGTGCCGGCGGCGCAGTTCGTCGGCGTGCGCCCAGTAGGTGGTGGCCTTGCGGCCCTTGAGCAGACCGGCCTCGGCGAGCGAGAAGGCGCCGGTGCAGATGGAGGCGATGCGGATGCCGGCGTCGGCGGCCTCCCCGAGGGCCGCGACCACCCGCGGGTCCGGCGAGAACGGCTCGCCGGTACCTGCCACCATCACGGTGTCGGCCTCCCGCAGCACCTCCAGTCCGTGCGGGATGTGCAGGTCGAGGCGGCCGGTGCTGGGGACCGTGCCGGGGTCGGGCGCGCAGATCACCACCTCGTACCCGGGCCGCCCGTCGACCTCGACCTTGTCGAACAGCAGCTCGGGGATGGCGAGGTTGAACATCGACACGGGCGGGGACGCGACGACCGCGACACGCAGCATGGCCAGAACCTCCGGATGCATGGCATTCAGGCCACTAGTGTACGCGGGGGAAGATCAGCAGCATGGGGGCATGCCAACGAACCAGACCCTCCGGAGCCCCCAACCAACTGCTGTCCAGGCGGAGTTCACGGGCAACCGCCCTGCCCTCGCGCTCACCGCCGCCCTCCTCGGCTTCTCGCTGATCACCCTGGACGCGTCCGTGGTGAACGTGGCCCTCCCGGCGATCGGCTCCGCGCTGGGCGGCGGACTGGCCGGCCTGCAGTGGGTGGTGGACGCCTACACCCTGGCCTTCGCCGCCCTGATGCTCTCCACCGGTGCCTTCGCCGACCGGGCCGGGGCGAGCAGGGCCTACGCCCTCGGCATCACGGTGTTCACGCTGGCCTCGGCGGCCTGCGGCCTGGCACCGGACCTGCCGGCGCTGATCGCGGCGCGGGTGGTGCAGGGCGTGGCCGCCGCCGTCGTCCTGCCCGCCTCGCTGTCCCTGGTGCGGCAGGCGTACGCCGATCCGGCGCGGCGGGCCCGGGCGGTGGCCGCCTGGGCGGCCGGGGGCTCGGTCGCGGTGGCGCTGGGCCCGGTGGCGGGCGGCGCGCTCACCACGGCCTGGGACTGGCGGGGGATCTTCTTCATCAACCTGCCGCTGGGCGCTCTCACCCTGACCCTGCTGCTGCGCGCTCCCCGCTCCGAGCGCAGGCCCGCCCCCTTGGACCTGCCGGGCCAGCTGACGGCCGTGGTCGCGCTGACGGCACTGACGTGCGCGGTGATCGAGGGCGGTACGACGGGTGTCGCGGCCTTCGTGGTGGCGGTCGCCGCCGCCGTCCTGTTCGTCCGCGTCGAGGCGCGGCAGCCGCACCCGGTCGTCCCACTCGGCCTGTTCCGCGACCGGGCGGTGCGCGTCGCGGTCGCGGCGGGGGCCGCCTGCAGCGTGGCGTTCTACGGCGTGGTGTTCGTCTTCTCGCTCTTCTTCCAGCAGGTGCAAGGACGTTCGGCGCTGTACGCCGGCCTGATGTTCCTGCCGATGTCCGGGCTGATCGCGGTGACGAACGTGGTCTCCGGGAAGCTGGCGGGACGCTACGGCCCGCGCCTGCCGATGCTGCTCGGCCAGGCCCTCGCGCTGGCCGGCCTGCTGGGGCTGCTCCTTGTCGACGCGGGCACGCCGGCCGCCGTGGTGGCCGTGCTCCTCGTCCCGATGGCCCTCGGCTGCGCGCTGACCGTCCCGCCGCTGACGGCCGTGATGCTGGACGCCGTACCGGCCGAGCGAGCAGGGCTTGCGGCCGGGGTGCTCAACGCGGCGCGGCAGGTGGCCGGCGGGCTGGGCATCGCGGTGTTCGGCACGCTGGTGGCCGGGGGCTTCGCCGCCGGGATGCGGGTGAGTATGGCCCTGGGCGCGGCCCTGCTCGCCCTGACCTTCCTGCTCAGCTTCCGTCTCGCAGGTCGTCCGGCCAGCCGGGCCTGAACGCGACGTGGTCGTACGTCACCACGCACCCCTCCCCCAGCGGCGACTGGGTCATGAAGCCGACCAGCGCGTCATCGGTCTCCTTCTCGTCGCCCAGGGTGAACAGCCGGACGAAGGTCCACCGCTCGCCGTCCCGCGAGGCGTGGAAGGCGAAGGCCCGCCCGGTCCGGCTGACCCGCAGCCACACCGAACTTCCTTCCACGGTCAAGGAGTTGGCGTCGTCCGAGTGCCCCCGGGTGACCACCGTGCAGACGGTGGGCACATCCGGGGAGTACTCCAGACACAGCTTGGCCCAGGCCCGCTCGCCGACGTGGACGTAGAGGACACCCGCGTCGAAGGCGGCCCGGAAGCCCACGGTGACCCGCGCGATCAGCTGGAAGTCACCCTCGGGCGCACCCAGCAGCCGGGGCGCGTCCGAGGCGGGGTCGAGCGCCTCCCCGGTGGGCGTGACGAACCGATCCTGCCGGGGCCCGGCCCAGCCGGTCAGCACGCCGTCCTCGTAGACCCAGTGCCCGTCGGGTCCGTAGGTACGGAGAGCGAAGGGGAGTTCGGGAAGTTCCACGTCCACCAACCGATTGTCGCAGGACTGCCGTCTACCGCTCCAGAACCCCGTTGAACCGCCGGGGAAGCCCCAGCGGATTCTCGTCGCGAAGCTCCTTCGGCAACAAGGCCGACGGCGCGTTCTGATAGGCCACCGGCCGCAGCCACCGCTCGATGGCCGTACCGCCCACAGAGGTGGACGTAGAGGTCGTCGCAGGGTACGGACCCCCGTGTTGCTGCGCCGGAGCCACCGCGACACCGGTAGGCCATGCGTTCACCACCACACGCCCCGCCAACGGCGTCAGTCCGGCCAGGAGTTCCGGCCCGCGCCCCTGCCCATCCGCCTCCTTCGAGGACAGCTGGACCGTCGCCGTGAGGTTCCCCGGCAACCGCGACAGCACAGCGGCGGCCTCCTCCTCGGCGGTGTAGCGGGCCACGACGGTGACGGGCCCGAAACACTCCTCCAGGAGCAGGTCGTAGGCTCCCTCCTCGGCGAGCCGTCGCGCCGGCACCGTGAGGAACCCGGCGCTGACCGTGTGCTCGCCGCCCGCGCCCGGCGTGACCGGCGACTCCACGCCCTCCAGGCCGGCCCGCTCCCGCACCCCGGCGACGAAGTCGTCCCGCATGCGGTGGTCGAGCAGCACCCCCGCGCCGGTGTCGCTGACGGCGTCGGTCAGGGACTTCACCAGCCGGTCGCCCCCGGCGCCGGACGGCACCAGCACCAGTCCGGGCTTCACACAGAACTGCCCGACGCCGAGCGTCATGGACCCGGCCAGCCCGGTGCCGATCGCCTCGCCACGCTCGTCGGCGGCGGCCTCGGTCACCAGAACCGGGTTCAAGGACCCCAGCTCACCGTGGAACGGAATCGGCACCGGACGCCCGGCCGCCGCGTCGAACAGCGCCCGCCCGCCCCGTACCGAGCCGGTGAAGCCGGCGGCGGCGACCAGGGGGTGCCTGATCAGCTCGATGCCCGCCTCGAAGCCGTGCACCAGGCCGACGACGCCCTCGGGGATGCCGTGCTCGGCGGCGGCCCGGCGCAGCACCTTGGCGACCAGCTCGGACAGGGCCGGGTGGTCGGGGTGGGCCTTGACGACGACCGGGCAGCCCGCGGCCAGCGCGCTCGCGGTGTCGCCGCCGGCGACGGAGAAGGCGAAGGGGAAGTTGGAGGCGGAGTAGACGGCGACGACGCCGAGCGGGACCTTGTAGCGGCGCAGGTCCGGGATGGGCGGGGTCGCGGTGTCGTCGGGGTGGTCGATGATGACGTCGAGGAAGGCGCCCTCGTCGACGATGTCGGCGAAGGCCCGCAACTGGTAGCTGGTTCGGGCGAGTTCACCGGTCAGCCGGACCGGGCCGAGGGCGGTCTCGGCGTCGGCGGTCTCGACCAGGCCGTCCCTGGCCGCGTCCAGGCCCGCGGCGGCCGAGCGCAGGAAGGCGGAACGCACCGCGCGGTCGGCGAGAGCGTCACGTGCGGCGTGGGCCGCCCTGACCGCCGTGTCCACCTCCTGGGCTGTGGCCTCCACCGCAACCTGTTCACGCTGCTTCCCGGTGCGCGGGTCGACACTCCAGACTGGTGCTGCTGCCACCGCGGGTCCCTCCACTAAGGCCGCATCCAAGGGCGGGCTTGGGTCAACCATCAGGGCGTTCGATATACTGAACACTGTCTCTGCTGATGAATATGCTGCTCGGAGACTATTTCCCGGCGATTGAAGGGGTCAAGGGCGATGTCGGCAGGCGAGACGGGCGGGGCCCAGGTCAAGTCCGCGGTGCGGACGGTTGAATTGCTCGAGTACTTCGCCGGCCGGCCCGGTATGCACTCCCTCGCGGCCGTCCAGGAGGCCGTCGGATATCCCAAGTCCAGCCTGTACATGCTGCTGCGCACCCTCGTGGAGCTGGGCTGGGTGGAGACGGACGCGACGGGCACGCGGTACGGCATCGGGGTGCGGGCGCTGCTCGTGGGCACGTCGTACATCGACGGCGACGAGGTGGTGGCCGCCGCCCGGCCGACCCTGGACCGGCTTTCCGACGACACCACGGAGACCATCCACCTGGCCCGGCTCGACGGCATCAACGTGGTCTACCTCGCCACCCGTCAGTCCCAGCACTATCTGCGCCCCTTCACCCGGGTCGGGCGCCGGCTGCCGGCCCACTCCACCTCCCTCGGCAAGGCGATCCTCGCCACGTACACCGACGAGCAGGTGCGCAAGCTGCTGCCTGAGACCCTGCCCGCGCTCACCGAGAACACCCTCACCGACCGGGAGAAGCTCATCGAGGAGCTGCACCAGGTGCGCGAGCAGGGCTTCGCGGTCGACCGTGAGGAGAACACGCTGGGCCTGCGCTGTTTCGGCGTGGCGATCCCCTACCGCACCCCGGCGCGGGACGCGGTCAGCTGCTCGGTGCCGGTGGCCCGGCTGACCCCGGCCCACGAGCAGATGATCAAGGACGCGCTGTTCGACGCGCGCGACCGGCTGACCCTGGCGACGCGCAGGCTCTGAGGGCGGGCGGTCGTGGGCGCGGCGCCCGTGCCGTCGTAGGCTCGGGCCCCATGGAGATCGCGCTGCGCGCCGTGGAGGACGGAGACCTGCCGGTGTTCTTCCGGCAGATGACCGACCCGGAGTCCGTCCGGATGGCCGCGTTCGGCCCGGAGAACCCGCACGACCGGGAGGCCTTCACCACCTACTGGCAGCGCGTGCGGAGCTCGTCCTTCGTCCTGCGCACGGTGCTGGCCGACGGCGAGGTGGCCGGCAACGCGGCGGTCTACGGGGTGGCCGGCGAGCGCGAGGTGACGTACTGGATCGACCGCGCGTACTGGGGCCGGGGCGTGGCGACGGCCGCGCTGCGGGGCCTGCTCGCCGAGGTGCCCGAACGGCCGCTGTACGCGCGGGCGGCGGCCGACAACGGGGCGTCGCTGCGGGTGCTGGAGAAGTGCGGCTTCCGCGAGACGGCCCGGGCCCGGGGGTACGCGAACGGGCGGGGGCAGGAGATCGACGAGGTCGTGTTCGTCCTCGAGGGCTGAGGCCCTCCCCCGTACGGCGGAGACGGATCATCGGACCGCAGGAGGTGAACTGCTCGGCCGGGCGGGAGTGTTGAGGCATGACGCTCTCAACGGACCGTGTCCCTGCCGGCATCTCCGTGCGGCGCCGTTCGCTCCGGTTCGCCGCGATCGCCGCCTGCCTGCCGTATGTGTCCCTCAAGGCCGTCTGGATCGCCGGCGGTCACCTCGGCATCCCGGACGGCAGTCCGCTGCTGGAGCACCGGCTGACCATGGCGCTCGCCAACGGCCTGACCGTGCTGATGGACGCGGCCGTCATCGTGCTGGCGCTGCTGCTGACCCGCCCGTGGGGCCGGCGCGTGCCGGGCCGGCTGCTCGCGGTGCCGATGTGGCTCGCCGTGGGACTGCTCGCGCCCATCATGGTCGGCTTCCCGCTGCAGCTCGTCCTGCACGGCGGCCGAGGCGGGGCCGGCGGCACGGGGGACAGGCCCTTCCTCGACGGCTGGGTCTTCGGGGTGGTGTACGGCGGATTCATCGTGCAGGGGCTGGCGCTGGGCACGCTGTTCGCCGGGTACGCCCGTGAGCGCTGGGGACATCTGTGGCGGGGGCGGGTGCGGGAGCTGCCGGCCGTGGGCGCGGCGCGGGCGCAGCGGCTGACGGCCGTGACGGCGACGCTTGTCGCGCTGTTCCCGGGTGTGGTGCGCCTGTTGCGCGGCTGCGGGGCGGCCGGCCCGGACGGCGGCGACCGGTCCACGGAGTTCGTGTACGTCCTCTTCCTCGCCGCGGCCGTCACCGGTGCCGGGCAGCTCGCCTTCCGCCGGGGCCGGACCCTGCCCGTCGCCGTGCCGCTGGCGCTGGCCTGGACCGGTTCCGCGGCCGTGGCGTGCTGGGGCGGCTGGATGTCGCTGGCCTCGCTGGTGACGGGTGACAGGCCCACGGCGCCGACCGCCCTGACCTACGCTGGACAGATGATCACCGGCCTCCTCGTGGCGAGCGTCATCGTCCGCTTCCTCACGGACCGGCACGCCAGGGCGCCGCGGTGACCAGGGCGTTGCGGCTGCTCTTCGGCGGGCGGGCGCGGCGCCGCTGGATCCATCTGGTCCTGGGCGGCGCGCTCGCCATGCCGTACGTCCTCGTCGGCTCGGTGATCGTCGGCCCGCTCATCGGCGTGGACGACGTCTTCGGGTCCCTTCCGCTGCAACTCGGCTCGTTCGCCCTCGGGTTGCCGATCGCCACGGTCACCTCGCTGTTCCCGCTGACCCGGCCGCTGGAGTCGGCCGCCGTGCGGGCCCTGTGCGGCGTCGACGCGGACGCTCTGGCCACCGGCCCGGCCCGCGGCACGGCCGAACGGGCGCGAACGGCGGCCTGGTTCACGCTGCATCTCGGCCTCGGCGGGATCATCGCCGGCATGTCGCTGTCCGTGCCGCCGTTCGCCGTGGCGCTGACCGCCCTGCCCGTGTTCGCCGGGCTGCCCCACTCCCCGCTCCGCCTGCCCGAAGCCCTCGACCACGGCTGGGCGTTGGCGCTGTCTCCGGTCGCGGGCGTGGCCATGCTGTGCGCACTCGCCGCGTGCGCGGCCGGCTGCGGTGCCCTGCTGGCCCGCTGGGCGCCCGCGCTGCTCGGGCCCACCCCGCAGGACCGGCTGGCCGCCGCCGAGGCCCGGGCCGCCGATCTCGCCGTACGCAACCGGCTCGCCCGCGAACTGCACGACTCCGTCGGTCACGCCCTGAGCGCCGTCACCCTTCAGGCGGGCGCGGCCCGCCGGCTCCTCGGCACCGACCCGGACTTCGTCCGCGAGGCCCTCGCCGCCATCGAGGAGACCACCCGGCGCACGCTCGGCGAACTCGACGCCGTGCTCGGCGTGTTGCGCGACGGGGACGCGCCGGGCACCGCACCGGCGCCGACCCTCGCGACCGACCTCGACGGGTTGCTGCGCCGGACCAGGGCCGCCGGGCAGCCCGTGACGGCCACCGTCGCCCTCGACCCCGCCACGCTGCCGGCGCTGGTCTCCCGGGAGGCGTACCGGATCGTGCAGGAGGGCCTGAGCAACGCCCTGAAGCACGCCGGCGCACCGGTCGCCGTGCGCGTCCGCGCCTCCGCCGGCCAGCTGGAGATCACCGTCGAGAACCCCCTGGGCACGGCCACGGCTCCCCGCCCCGGCGGCGGCCACGGTCTGCGGGGCATCGCCGACCGGGTGCGGCTGCTGGGCGGCACGGCACAGGCGGGACCGTCGGGCGACACCTGGCGCCTGCACGTACGACTGCCCCTGACCATGCCCGCGACGGCGGCCGGCGCGCCCGCCGGACCGCTTCCGAAAGGACCCGCATGACCCAGCCCGCCCTCCGGATCGTCCTCGCCGACGACGAGCGCATGGTCCGCACCGCCCTGCGCGCCATCCTCTCCGCCGAGCCGGGCCTGGAGGTCGTCGGCGAGGCGACCACCGGCGCCGAGGCCGTGTCCGTGGTCCGGGAACTGCGGCCCGACGTCGTGCTCATGGACGTCCGGATGCCCGAGGTCGACGGCATCCGGGCCACGGAGCAGATCGTCGCCACCATGGAACAGCCGCCGCGGATCGTCGTCGTGACCACCTTCGAGAACGACGCGTACGTGTACGACGCCCTGCGCGCCGGTGCCGCCGGATTCCTGCTGAAACGGTCCGACGCCGATGCCCTGGTCCAGGCGGTACGGCTGGTCGCGCGCACCGACACCCTGCTGTTCCCGTCGGCCGTGCGGTCCCTCGCGGCCCAGCACGCGCGCCGCACCGCCCCGGCCGCGCCCTGGGTGAGCAAGCTCACCGGACGCGAGCGCGATGTGCTGCGGCACATGGCCGACGGACTGACGAACGCCGAGATCGCCCGGCGGCTGGACGTGGGCCCCGCGACCGTGAAGTCGCACGTGGCGGCGGTCCTCGCGAAGACCGGCGCCCGGGACCGCACCCAGGCGGTGATCGCCGCGTACGAGGCCGGTTTCCTGAGCGGACGATGAGAAAAGAGGGCGTACGGGAACGATCGGCCCCGTCCCGATCGTCTTCGAAGCGGGATGAACAAGACGATCAGGCGGGCGTCCGTCTTCGCGCTGCTGCTTGTGCTCGCTCTGCTGGTCAGGGCGACCTGGGTGCAGTTCTACGACGGCAAGGCCCTCGCGGACGACAACGACAACCGGCGGAACGCGATCCAGACGTACTCGCGGCCGCTCGGCAACATCATCGTGGCCGGAAACGCGATCACCGGCTCGACGCGGACCAAGGGGAGCGACCTCGCGTACAAACGGACGTACACGGACGGCAAGCTCTACGCCGCGGTGACGGGCTATGCCTCACAGGCCTACGCCCCGACCCAGCTGGAGGGCATCTACACGGACCTGCTGAACGGCACGGACAGCCGGCTCAAGACCGTGATGGACACGCTCACCGGCAAGCGCGCCGACCCGGGCAACGTGCTCACCACGATCGACCCGGACGTGCAGAAGGCGGCGTACCGCGCGCTCGGCGACAACAAGGGCGCGGCGGTCGCGATCGACCCGAAGACCGGCAAGATCCTCGCGGTGGTGTCCACGCCGTCGTACGACCCCGCCTCGCTCACCGACGCCAACACGGCCGGAGGGGCCTGGAAGTCGCTGAACGCGGACAAGGACAAGCCGCTCACCAACCGCGCGCTGCGTCAGCCGCTGCCCCCGGGCTCGACGTTCAAGCTGGTCGTGGCGGCGGCCGCGCTGGAGGACGGGCTGTACAAGAACGTGGACGAGCAGACCGACAGCCCCGACCCCTACACCCCGCCGGGCACCACGCATGTGCTGGAGAACGAGAACAAGTCGGCGCCCTGCAGGAACGCCTCCATCCGCGTCGCCCTGCAGTACTCCTGCAACAACGTCTTCGGTCACATGGCCGTCCAGCTCGGCCAGGACAAGGTGAAGGCCATGGCCGAGAAGTTCGGCTTCAACGACGACAAGCTCGACGTGCCGGTGCGGGCGTACGCCAGCGCGTACCCGTCCGACATGGACAAGGCGCAGACCGCGCTGTCCGGCATCGGCCAGTTCGACGTCACCGCGACCCCGCTGCAGATGGCCATGGTGTCCGCGGCCATAGCCAATGGCGGCAAGCTGGTCTCACCGCACATGGTGTCTCGGATCACCGACAGCGGCGGTGCTGTGCTGCAGAACTACGACGACGCGGACGGCAAGGAGATCGTCAGCTCCTCCACCGCCGAGCAGCTCCAGTCGGCGATGGAGACGGTGGTCAAGGAGGGGACGGGCACGAACGCCCTGATCGACGGCGCCACCGTCGGCGGCAAGACGGGTACCGCCCAGCACGGCGAGAACAACAGCAAGACGCCGTACGCCTGGTTCACGTCCTTCGGCAAGTCCGACGGCAACGGCAAGGAAGTGGCTGTCGCCGTGATGGTGGAGCAGTCGGACGCGGCCCGGTCCGAGGTGAGCGGTAACGGCCTGGCGGCGCCGGTGGCCAAGGCGATGATGCAGGCGGCGCTGAAGTGAGCGCCCCTCACTTCACCCCGAGAAGCTGCTCCACCGGATCGATCGCGAAGTACACCAGAAACAGCGCCGAGACGCCCCACAACAACCAGTTGACCTCCCTGGCCTTCCCCAGCACCGTCTTGATGACGACGTAGGACAGGAAACCGGCCCCGATGCCGTCGGTGATGGAGTAGGTGAACGGCATCGCGGCGATGGTGAGGAACGCCGGGACGGCGATCTCGTACCGGTCCCAGTCGATGTGCTTGACGTGGGTCATCATCAGGAAGCCCACCGCGATCAGCGCGGGTGCCGCCGCCTGGAGCGGGACGATGGTGAGCAGCGGGGCGAGGAAGAGGGCGAGCCCGAACAGGCCGCCGGTGACCAGGTTGGCGAGGCCGGTGCGGGCGCCCTCGCCGACGCCGGCCGCGGACTCGATGTAGGCGGTGTTGGAGGAGGCGGAGCCGAGGCCGCCGACCGCGGCGGCGGCACCGTCGATGAACAGCACGCGGCCGATGCCGGGCACCTGCCCCTTCTCGTCGAGCAGCCCGGCCTCCGCGCTGATGCCGACGATCGTGCCCATGGCGTCGAAGAAGTCGGACAGGACCAGGGTGAAGACCAGCAGGACGGCGGTGAGGACCCCGGCCCTGGCGAAGCCGCCGAACAGGCTGACGTGACCGATCAGCCCGAAGTCCGGGGCGGCGACGATCTCGTCGGGGACCTTGGGTGTGGTCAGGCCCCAGCTCTTGATGTCGGCGACGGCGTTGATGACGATCGCGACGACGGTCATCGTCACGATGCTGATGAGGATCGCGCCCTTCACCTTCCGGGCGAGCAGTGCGATGGTCAGCAGCACGCCGAGACAGAAGACGAGCACGGGCCAGCCGGTCAGCCGGCCGACCGCACCGAGCTGGACCGGTACGGTGGTGTGGGCGGCGTCCGGGATGCGGCTGACGAACCCGGCGTCGACGAAGCCGATGAAGGCGATGAACAGGCCGATGCCGACGCCGATGGCCTGCTTCAACTGCTGCGGGATCGCGTTCATGATGGCCTCCCGCAGCCCGGTGAGGACCAGGAGGCAGATGACGAGGCCTTCCAGGACCACCAGGCCCATCGCGTCGGCCCAACTCATCAGGGGCGCCAGCTGGAAGGCGACGACGGCGTTGAGGCCGAGGCCGGCGGCGACGGCGAGCGGGAGGTTCCCACCGAGTCCCATGGTGATCGTCATGACACAGGCCACCAGCGCGGTGGCGGTGACGAGTTGGCCGGTGTCGAGGGAGTGGCCGAACTTGTCCTTGGCGCTGCCCAGGATGATCGGATTCAGGACAAGGATGTAGGCCATGGTGAAGAACGTGGCGAAGCCGCCGCGTATCTCCCGGCCGACCGTGGACCCCCGCTCGGAGATCCTGAAGTACCGGTCCACTGGCATGGTCCCACTCCTCGTCACCTGGTGATCAACGTGCGGCTGCTGGCTGGATTGTTCCCCCGCCGCACCTGATTCAGGTTTTCTCCGTGTTACGGAATCGGGTTCGACGCTCCATACGACGTTCGAAGTCCCGCACGAATCACTGGTACAGTCCCCGATCGCGTCTCAACTTCCGGCTGTTCGACGCCGGGGAACCACTGCTGGAAGAGCACCCGTGGGCACAGTCGTCGACGACGCCGACGACCTGGCGGCGGATGCGCTGCTGGCACTGTGGCACCGCAGGGACCGGGACGGCGGCCGGGACGCCGGGAACGACGGTTACACGATGCGGCGCCGTACGCGGTGGAGGCGTCCGTCAGCGGTTCCTGCCGTTGCCGACCGACCCCTCGTACGGCTTCGCCGCCGGCCGGCCCCCGCCACGGCGCGGGAGCGCCGGTGACGAGGGCCGGGTACGAGCGGGCTGCTCAAGACCTGCGGGTGACCGTCAGGAGACGAAGTAGGTCGGGTTCGGCAGCTTGTACGTGCGGTCGGCGTAGCCGCCGTCGAGGTCCGAGTACTGGTCGCCGAAGTTGGCGATGATCTCGTAACCGAGGTCGTCCTCGATGTGCTCGCGCGTCCCGGACTTGTACTGCACGGTCGTGCAGTTCCAGGCGGTCGGGGTGGCACAGTCGCTCAGGTAGGCCGGCGGGTTGGCCTTGTCCTTGAGGAACATGTGGTCGGCGTCGAGGTTCACATCGGCGCCGACCTTCTTCAGGTTGGCGACCGCGGCGGCGCGCTGCGCCTCGCTGAGGCCGGAGTTGTAGAAGACCTCGACGCCCTTGGACTCGGCGTACCGGACCAGCTCGGGGCTGCCGAAGACGGCCGGGCGGTCGGCGCGGTTCACGTAGTCGTTCCACGTGGTGGGGTTGTACGTGTAGTTGTAGCGCTTCTCGTAGTCGAGGCTGAGCAGCAGCGTGTCGTCGATGTCGAAGACGACGGCCGGCTTCTCGCCGTGCCGGTGCGCCTTGCGAGCCGCCTTGTCGATGTAGCGCCGGGCGGCCGCGTCCATGTCCGCCAGGTCCTTGGCGTACGGGCTGTCCGGGGACGCCTGGTAGACGCCGTTGCTGTCGGCGGTGGTGCCGTAGTAGGTGTCGATGTCCTTCACCAACTGCCCTATGTTGTAGGGCTCGTGGGTGGAGTTCGCCGTCGACTGACCGGCGGTGGCAGCGCCCGCGCCGTACAGTGCGACACCGGCAAGAGCACAGGCGGCACCGGCGGCGACGACTCTGTGGGACTTCCGCATGGATTCTCCGGAATCTGGTGGATGAGAGTGATGTACCAGGTCAGAGAATGTCTACGCGCATAACACCTCGCTCTGCGAGTAGTGTTATCCGATCGATACGAGAAAAGGATCAGCCCACGCATGCAGTACTTCGCCGCAGGGGCCCACGGACCGTCACCGGTGGTCCTCGTCGTCTTCGCCGTGGGCGGCCTGGTCGCGCTGTGGTGCGGGGTGAACTGGGCGTTCGACGTACGCGGAATCACCACGAGCAGGTCCGAGCGGATTCGGCGCAGGAACGAGGAGAGGTGGGCGGCCACGGGACGGCTCGGCGGGTCGCCCACGTTCTTCGCGTCCGCCGGATATCTGCGGTTCCTGGGCGCGGTGCTGGCGTTCGCGGGCTCGGTCATGCTTCTTGCCGCGTACGTGCTGTGGCACCTGAACTGATCGGGTGGTGCCCGTCCGGGAGTTGTCGAGCAGCGCCCGGATCGCGGAGGTCAGCACGCCGGAGACGGCCCACGGCGAGAAGACGCTGAGCACCGGGTAGGCGGTGAAGCCCGGCATCAGCAGGGCCGCCGGGGCGATCAGCAGGTACGGCAGGCTGCGCGGGGGCACGGAGGCGCGGCGCGCCGCCGGGATGGCGCGGGCGGTTTCGCCACGGCTGCGGCTTGGGCCATGACTGTTCTCCGGTCGCAGGGGGCTCTTACGGGCCGTACAGGAAGCGCTTGCTCCCTCCACATGGGTCAAGCGCTTCGACGTGTGGGGTGCGGGGGCTCAGCCGGCGTACGGGTCCGGCACCTTGCCCGGCCGGGCCAGGAACTCGAAGTCGCAGCCGGTGTCGGCCTGGGTGATGTGCCCGTTGTAGAGGACGCCGTAGCCACGCTCGTACCGGGCGGGCGGCGGCGTCCACGCGACCCGCCTGCGCTCCAGCTCCTCGGCGTCCACGCCCGGGGTGAGGGTGCGGACCCCGCCGTCGAGCAGGCGACGCAGCAGGGCCCGGTGGGTGTCCTGCTCGACGGTGCCGTCCTCGGCGAAGGGAGTCACCGGGATGGCCACCACGTCGGCCAGGGCCGCCCGTTGGGTCTCGAACGTCACGCTGCTCATTGGTGACCCTCCTGCGCGCGGGGGCCGCTGACCTCGGTCACCTCGGTGTCCGAGGGGAAGGCGCGCTGGACGAAGGAGGCGATGTGGGTGTGCAGGGCGCGTGCCGCGCCGTCGGCGTCGCCGTCGAGCGCCAGCCGCAGGATCTCCCGGTGCTCGGCGGCCTCCCGCTCCCAGGAGGGGTCGGCGGCCCAGGCGACGGCGGAGACCAGCGCGGCCTGGTCGCGGACCTCGTCCAGCATCCGGCCGAGCAGCGGATTGCCGCACGGCAGGTACAGGGCGCGGTGGAACTCCCGGTTGGCGAGCGACCGTTCGGCGGAGTCGGTGGCGCGTTCGGCCCGGTTCAGCGCGTCGCGCGCGGCGTCGAGGGAGGCGCTGCGCCCCACGGTCCTGCGCAGCACCTCCGGCTCCAGCAGCAGCCGCACGTCGTACACCTCACGGGCCATGTCCGCGTCCACCATGCGCACCGTGACGCCCTTGTACTGGCTCATCACGACGAGACCGGTCCCGGCAAGGGTCTTCAGCGCCTCCCGCACCGGGGTCTTGGACACCCCGAACTGCGCGGCCAGCTCCGTCTCGACCAGGGCCTGACCGGGTGCCAGCCGCCCGGTCAGGATGCGGTGTCTGATCGCGTCCAGCACAAACTGCGTGCGGGACGGGATCGGCGTGGGGACAGAGGTCATGCGGCCCTCTCGGATCTCACATGTCGCGTCTCGTATATGACGTACGAAGTACGACGCGATGAAAGTAGGAGGGAGCCGGGGATTCGTCGATGCTTCTGACAAAGGAAGGCGCGGGTCTAGGGCGCGGGCAGGGTGAAGACCAGGAGCAGGACGCTCAGGGGTGGCAGCAGGGCGACGAGGGACGCCGCGGCGCGGGCCGCCGCCCAGCGGCGTTTCCAGGGCAGCAGCCATGCGGTGAGCAGGGCCGCGACCGAGACGGCGCCGCCGTAGGTGAGCATGCCGTAGATCCAGGCCAGCGCCGTGTCGAGGGCCGCCGAGCAGTCGTCGGGGCCGCAGCTGTCCGTGGCCATGGCGGACAGCCCCCCGAAGAGGAGGGCGGCCGGGCCGAGCACCACCATCAGGGCGGTCGCGATCGTCGGGGCCACCCAGCCCCTGGGGTCACGCGCGTCCCCGTCCACCGGGCCCGCAACGGTCGCGAAGTGCTGTGTCGTCATGCAGACAGTGAACCGGCCGAGCGCAGTCCGGCACACCGGTGCGCCTACTCAGGCCACACCGGCCCGGGTACTCAGTCACCGTGGGGGCCGGATACCCGGTGGCTTACGCGATGCGGCTACGGCCGGTCTGTCCCGGGGCGCCATTCGGGGTTCCGGCCGCTCAGCCCGACCGCCCGGTCCAGCAGGGGTGCCTGCGACGGCACCGGGACGACCGGGCCGAACAGGCCACCTCCGCGGTTCGGGTCCTCGGCTGCGGCGAGGAGGAAGCCGTGGGCCGAGTCCAGGGCGGCCGGGTCGGGAGCGTAGCGCCGGCCGGTGGCGCGGGCCAGGTCCCAGCCGTGGATCACCAGTTCGTCGGCGACGACCGCACCGGCGACCTCGCCCGGCAGGTCCACCCCGCCCGCGCGGGTCATGCCGGTCCAGGCGGCCGGGTCACGCCAGGCGTCGGCGACTTCGTCCAGGGCCTTGGGCAGTTCCTCGCGCCAGCCGGGGCCGATGTCCGGGACGGCGGCGTCCGGGCTGGTGTCGGTCGTCGCGCCGAGGTCCTTGCGGGCCGCGTCACGGAAGGCCACGGCGAGCATGTGGATATGGCCCAGCAGGTTCCGCACCGCGCAGTCCGGGCACGGCGTGGGATCGGACAGCTGCGCGTCGGTCACGGACTCCGCGAGCCGCGCGACGATCCGGGCCTGCGGGCCGAGGTCGACCATGGTCATGCCGCACTCCTTCAGGGTCGCTTTTCCTGTACGCAGGGCTGACCGTCCGGCACGAGAAAACTCATCGGTGCGGTGCATGCTGGGCGGGCGGGATCGCCGCCCGCAGCTACGGCGCCCCAGCCCACCACGCACCCGCCGCCCCACGGCGAGCGCCCCGGCCCAGCCCCGCGGGGACAAGGCATCTCCACCGTCCACCGATCACGAAGGTCACCGCGTCCAGGCAGGCGACGGCCGGACCGCCGAAGGCCGCGTACAGGCCCGCCCCGGTCAGCGGAGCCCCGCCGGGCTGTACGCCCCCGGACGGCGTCCGGCGCCCGTGGCCGCACCCGGCGCTGCGCCCGCTGGTCCGGGCCGGCGTTACGACGATGCTCCTCGCCTCGCTGAGCGGCACGCCGGTGTACGCCGTCGTCGACCGCCTGGGCCACTCCCCCGCGTACACGGGCGCCCTGTCCGCGGTCCAGGGGGCCGGCTCGGTGGCGGCGGGGCTCGTCTCGGGGACCGTGGTCTCGGGGACCGTGCTGCGGCGGCTCGGCGGGCGCCGGTTCGGAGCTGCGGGAATCGCGCTGACGGGGTTCGCGGTGGCCGCGCGTGCCGTGCCGTCGGACGCGGTGGCTCTCGCGTCCGCCGCGGCGGTCGGGCTCGGTCTGCCCTGTGCGCTCGTCGCGGCGTTCACCGCCGTCCAGCAGCAGACGCCCGGCCCGCCGCTCGGCCGGGCGACGGCCACCGCCAGCGCCCTGGTCTTCCCGCCCGACGTCCGCGGGCTGGGCGTCGGCACCGGTCTGGTCGAACTCGCCTCGCCCGCGCTGCTGTTGCCGCTGTACGTTCTCACGCTGCTCGGGACGGCGGCTTCGCTCGCTCAGCGCGCGGACAGTGCCGCGCGCACCGCGGCGAGGTCCGGGTCCGACGCCAATCCGGCGTGATAGAGCCGCAGTTCCGTCGCGCCCTGCGCACGCGCGCGTGCCGCGTCCGCCGCGAGCGTGCCGGGGCTGCCGCCCATCCCGGAGACGACGGTGAAGTTGGCGGCCAGCACCGTCCGCTCCCCGGCGTGTGCGGCGAACGGCGCCAGCAGGGCCGTCCCGCCCGTGCAGGGCACCACCACACCGTCGGCGGCGGACAGGACGCGCGCGGGGTCGACACCGGCGTTGGCGCCGCAGTGGTGGGAGACCGGGTCGGCGTGCAGCAGGACCTGGAAGCCGGCCGGTGCGGCGGCGCGTACGGCGGCGACGGCCTCCTCCTGGAGGGTGCCCGCGGTGTCGTCACGCCACGCGCGCGTGCGGGCGGCGGTCTCCTCGCCGAGCAGCTCGGCGACCGTGGGCCAGCCCTCGTCGGCCGCGGTGCCCCGCCACAGCGGCTCCAGCGCGGCGCGCACGGAACCGGCCAACTCGTCCGGGTCGAGGCCCTGTGCGCCGTACCCGGCGCGGCAGGACGGGCAGAAGCACAGGGACATCAGGTACTGCCCGGCCTCCCCCAGCCCCACCCCGGAGGTCTTGTCGTGGGCGTGCAGGTGCTGCAGCCCGTACCAGCCGAGGGACTCCAGCTCGGTGCCGTGCGCGCCGGGGCGTACGGCGGCCTCGGCGGCCAGGTCGACCAGGTACGCGCGCGTGGCGGGCTGGGCGATGCAGGGCGCCCAGGGGTAGGGGTCGCCGTAGGCGTTGACGACCGAGGTGTCCGGATGTTCTGCGCCCAGGCGGGAGTTGTGGGCGAGGACGACCCAGGTGTGCACCTCCAGACCGGCCGCGGCGAGCGCCCGCGCGGCCTGCCCGTAGGCGTCACCGCGGGCCCAGCGGCCGGCGGGGTACGGCCTGAGACCACGGCCCGTCCAGCGCGCGCCCGCAGGGTAGAGGACGGCCGCGTACTCGGCGGTGACGATGCGGTGGCGGGGGTGGCGGGGGGTCAGGGCGCGGGTGGAGTGGTAGGCGGCGGCGAGGGTCACCTGCCCGACGCCGAGCCCGGCGATGCGTGCCGGGGCCTCGGGGTCCCCGTTGACGTCCCAGGGGTAGACGAACGCCGACGCCTTCACGTGACCTCCCTGGAGCCGCACGGACGCCCGCCCACGCGCGCACCTCCGGGGCCGTACCGGCCCCCGCCCACGCCCCCGCCTCCCACACCGTACCGGCGCCTGGTCACGCGTCCTCCTCCAGCAGTTCGTATCCCCGCTCGATCAGCTGGGCGAGTTGCTTGACGTGGTCCTCGGCCGGCTCCTGCAGCGGGGGCCGGACCTCGCCGACGTCCAGGCCGCGCAGCCGTACGCCCGCCTTGACGAGCGAGACGGCGTAGCCCCGGCCCTGGGCGCGCAGCTCCACGAACGGACGGTAGAAGCCGTCCAGCAGGCGATGGAGGGTCGCCGTGTCGCCCACGGCCAGGGCCCGGTGGAAGGCGAGGGCGATCTCGGGGGCGAAGCAGAAGACGGCCGAGGAATACAGGGTGACGCCGAGGGCGTGATAGGCGAGCTGGGTCTGCTCGGCGGTGGGCAGGCCGTTGAAGTAGAGGAAGTCGCCGGGAGCCTCGGTGCGTACGGCGCTGATGATCCGCTGCATCAGGTCGAGGTCGCCGAGGCCGTCCTTGAGGCCGGTGATCCCCTCGGTGCGGGCGAGTTCCACCACCGTCCGCGGGGTGAAGACGGCGTTGTCGCGCTGGTAGACGATCACCGGCAGGTCGGTGGCCGCGGCGATCTCCCGGTAGTGCCGCAGCAGTCCGTCCTGGCCGGCGAGGACGAGGTACGGCGGCATGGCGAGGAGGCCGTCGGCTCCCGCCGCCCCGGCGAGACGCGCGTAACGGACGGCGAGCGCGGTGCCGTAGCCGGCGCCGGCGACGACCGGGACCCGTCCGCCGGCCGCCTCCACCGCCACCCGCACGCAGACCTCGAACTCCTCCGGCAGCAGCGCGTGGAACTCCCCGGTGCCGCAGCAGGCGAACACGGCGGCGGCGCCGTCCGTGACGCCCCGGCGCACATGGGTGCGGTAGGCGTCGAGGTCGAGTGAGCCGTCGGAGCCGTAGGCCGTGACGGGGAAGAAGAGCGGCCCGCGGGGATCGCTGAGCCGTTCGTTGAGAGGGGCTGGCGTCACGGGCTCTCCCTGGAGACACGCCGGTGCATGTTTCTGATCCACGTCCATATTTCTGAACGCGACCACGCTAAGGGGCCCTCTCGTGGCGGGTCAAGCAGGCAAACGCGCGACACCGGAGCGAATCCGCGCACATCAGGGGACACTTGACGGTGCCCGGGAACCTCCCTAGCGTTTCCACGCATGTGAACGCCGTCCATAAGGAGAACCACGGATGCCCGCTCCCCGCACCGTTCTGCTCACCGGCGCCGCCGGCGGGCTCGGCACCCTGATGCGGTCCCTGCTGCCGGAGTACGGCTACACGCTGCGCCTGTTCGACGTGCGCGCCGTCGAGGGCGAGCCGGACGCGATCACCGCCGACCTCGCCGACACGGAGGCGCTGCGCGAGGCCGTGCGGGGCGTGGACGCGGTCCTCCACCTCGCGGGCATCTCGCTGGAAGCCCCCTTCGAGAAGATCCTGAAGTCCAACATCACGGGCACCTACAACCTCTACGAGGCCGCCCGCCGGCAGGGCGTGCCCCGGATCGTCTTCGCCTCCTCCAACCACGCCGTCGGCTTCACCCCGGCCCCGCGCGCGGGCGAGCCGCCCATCCCGGTCGACACCCCGCGCCGCCCGGACACCTTCTACGGCCTGTCCAAGTCCTTCGGCGAGGACCTCGCCCAGCTGTACTGGGACAAGCACGGCCTGGAGACCGTGTCCGTGCGCATCGGCTCCTGCTTCCCGGAGCCGACCAGCGTGCGCATGCTCTCGGTGTGGATGAGCCCGGCCGACGGCGCCCGCCTCTTCCACGCGGCGCTGACCGCCGAGGAGGTCGGCCACACGGTCGTCTACGGCTCCTCCGCCAACACCCGGCTGTGGTGGGACCTGACCAGCGCACGGGCGCTCGGCTACGAACCGCGGGACGACTCCGAGCCGTACGCCGGGAAGCTGATCGCCGAGCAGGGCGAGCTGGACCCGGAGAACCCGGCGCACAGCCACCTCGGCGGGCACTTCGTGAGCAACCCGCCGGTCTGGCCGTACTGACCCCGGCGTCGGCCCGGCGGGCCGAAAACGATCGCTCAGGCGCGCGGGCGGGCACCGAACGGGCCCGCCCGCCGCCGCATTCGGGCATCCGCGGTGCCCGCTCCCACCCCGCCTCGCACGGCTTGTGCAGGTCCGGGCCGGGCAGCCCGTCCGGCAAGCGGGCACACCCGGGCAGTATCGGACCCCCAGCAAGCCTGGTCAGCGGCGCACACCCCCGGTAGAAACGTTCCCCAAGGGCCCGAACGGGCAGCTCCGCGGGAAGGTGGGTGACAGCATGAGCACGAGGACGGCGGAAGAACGCCGGCGCGAGATCGTGCGGGCCGCTCGCGTGAGCGGCTCGGTCGACGTCACCGCGCTCGCCGCCGCACTGGGCGTCGCCAAGGAGACCATCCGGCGCGATCTGCGCGCCCTGGAGGACCACGGCCTGGTCCGTCGTACGCACGGCGGCGCCTATCCGGTGGAGAGCGCCGGCTTCGAGACGACACTCGCCTTCCGCGCCACCAGCCACGTGCCCGAGAAGCGCCGGATCGCCGCCGCCGCGGCCGAACTGCTCGGGGACGCGGAGACGGTCTTCGTCGACGAGGGATTCACCCCGCAGCTCATCGCCGAGTCCCTGCCGACCGGCCGGCCGCTGACGGTGGTCACCGCGTCCCTCCCGGTCGCGGGCGCCCTGGCGGAGGCCGAGCAGGTCTCGGTGCTGCTGCTCGGCGGCCGGGTGCGGGCCGGCACGCTGGCCACCGTCGACCACTGGACGACGAAGATGCTCGCCGGTTTCGTCCTCGACCTCGCCTTCATCGGCGCCAACGGCATCTCCCGCGAGTACGGCCTGACCACCCCCGACCCGGCGGTCAGCGAGGTCAAGGCACAGGCCGTACGGGCCGCGCGCCGTACCGTCTTCGCCGGCGTGCACACCAAGTTCGGCGCGGTCAGCTTCTGCCGGTTCGCCGAGATCGGCGCGCTGGAGGCGATCGTGACGAGCGCCCAGCTTCCGGCCGCCGAGGCCCACCGCTACTCCCTGCTGGGCCCGCAGGTCATCCGGGTCTGAACGTCCATCCCACCCCCGTCAGGGGCGCTCCCCGCCTCTCAATGCCCCTTATATCCTCAAATCTCCAGGAGCGATCCATGCGTATCCCGAGCCGACGGAGGCCGCGAGCCACGCTCGCCACGGCCGCCGCAGGGACGCTGCTCGCCCCGCTGCTCTCCGGCTGCTGGGCCGGTGCGGGCGGGACCGGTTCCGGCGGCGACTCCATCAACGTGCTGATGGTCAACAACCCCCAGATGACCGAGCTGCAGAAGCTGACCGCCGCCCACTTCACCAAGGAGACCGGCATCAAGGTCAACTTCACCGTCCTGCCCGAGAACGACGTGCGCGACAAGATCAGCCAGGACTTCGCCAACCAGGCCGGCCAGTACGACGTGGCCACCCTCTCCAACTACGAGATACCGATCTACGCCCGCAACGGCTGGCTGCAGCCGATGAACGCGTACGTCGCCAAGGACCCGTCGTACGACGAACAGGACGTCCTGAAGCCGATGCGGCAGTCCCTCACCGGCGACGACGGCAGGCTCTACGGGCAGCCCTTCTACGGCGAGTCGTCCTTCCTGATGTACCGCAAGGACGTGTTCGCGGCGAAGGGCCTCACCATGCCGGCCCACCCCACCTGGCAGCAGGTCGCCGACCTGGCCGCGCGGGTGGACGGCGCGCAGCCCGGCATGAAGGGCATCTGCCTGCGCGGACTGCCGGGCTGGGGCGAACTGATGGCGCCGCTCACCACGGTCGTGAACACCTTCGGCGGCACCTGGTTCGACCAGCACTGGAAGGCGCGTCTGGACTCCCCGGAGTTCGAGAAAGCGACAAAGTTCTATGTCGACCTCGTCCGCGCACACGGCGAGTCCGGCGCCGCGCAGTCCGGGTTCGCCGAGTGCCTGAACGACATGACCCAGGGCAAGGTCGCCATGTGGTACGACGCCACCTCCGCGGCCGGCTCCCTGGAGGCCACGGGTTCCCCCGTCAAGGGCAGGCTCGGCTATGCGCCGGCCCCCGTCGACAGGACACCGTCCTCCGGTTGGCTGTACACCTGGGCCTGGGGCATCCAGAAGGCCTCCCGCAACCCCGACAAGGCCTGGAAGTTCGTCTCCTGGGCGTCCGGCAAGGGCTACGAGCAGCTGGTCGGCGACACCAGCGGCTGGTCGGACGTGCCCGCCGGCAAGCGTGCGTCGACGTACACGAACGCCGCCTACCGCAAGGAGGCCGGAGCCTTCCAGGAGATGACCCGGCAGGCCATCGAGAGCGCCCGCCCGAACGACCCCGGCGTGCAGCCGCGGCCCGCGCCCGGCATCCAGTTCGTCGGCATCCCCGAGTTCACCGACCTCGGCACCAAGGTCTCCCAGGAGATCAGCGCGGCCATCGCCGGACGCCAGTCCGTCGCCTCGGCCCTGAAGACATCGCAAGGGCTCGCCGAGAAGATCTCCAAGGAGTACGAGGGACGATGACAGCGACGACCACGGCCCCTCACCCGGCCGCCCCCGCAAGAACGTCGAAGCAACCCTCGGCCAGACTGCGCGCCTGGGCCACCCGGGCCCCGCTGCTGCCGGCCCTCGTCTTCATGATCGCCGTGACCCAGCTGCCGTTCGTGGCCACGCTGGTGATCTCCTTCTTCGACTGGAACGCCCTCTACCCCAAGGCCCGCCACTTCACCGGCCTCGACAACTACCGCCAGGTGCTGACCGACGCCGACCTGCGTCACTCGGTGTGGACGACCGTGCTCCTCACGACGGCGGTGGTGCTGGCCAGCCTGGTGCTGGGGCTGGCCCTGGCGCTGCTGCTGGACCGGAGGTTCCGCGGCCGGGGCGTCGTCCGCACGCTGCTCATCGCGCCGTTCCTGGTGGTGCCGGTGGCCGCGGCCCTGCTCTGGAAGCATGTGCTCTACAACCCCGAATACGGCCTGCTCAATGGGTTGTTGCACTATGTGGGCGGCCCACAGCCCGACTGGATCTCGCACACCCCGCTGCTCGCGGTCGAGGCTTCCCTGGTGTGGCAGTGGACGCCGTTCATGATGCTGATCCTGCTCGCCGGGCTGCAGAGCCGGGACCAGCAGCAGATCGAGGCCGCGCGGGTCGACGGCGCGAACGACTGGCAGGTCTTCCGCCATCTGACCCTGCCCCATCTGCGCCGCTACCTGGAGCTGGGCGCCCTGCTGGGCTCGATCTACATCGTCCAGAACTTCGACGCGGTCTTCACGATCACCTCGGGGGGCCTGGGGACGGCGAACCTGCCCTACACCGTCTACCAGAGCTTCTACCAGGCCCACGAGAACGGGCTCGCCTCGGCCGCCGGGGTCCTGGTCGTCATCGGCTCGATCATCATCGCGACCTTCGCCCTGCGCGTGGTGTCGTCCCTGTTCCGCGAGGAGGCGTCCCGCGCATGAACTCCGTACTGCGCCGTAACGGGCTGGGGCTGGTGGCCTGGCTCGCCGGGATCGTGTTCTTCCTGCCGATCGCGTGGATGGCCCTGACGTCCTTCCACTCCGAGGCGGACGCGGCGACCAACCCGCCGTCCTTCGCCGCGTCGCTGACCCTCGACGGCTACCGCGAGTTCTTCGGCAGCGGCGGCGGGCCGAGCCCGTGGCCCGCGCTGATCAACTCCACGGTGGCGTCGGTGGTCTCCACGCTGTGCGTCCTCCTGCTGGCCCTCCCGGCGGCGTACGCGCTGTCCATCCGGCCGGTGAAGAAGTGGACGGACGTGCTGTTCTTCTTCCTGTCCACGAAGATGCTGCCGGCCGTGGCGGGCCTGCTGCCGGTCTACCTGTTCGCCAGGAACTCCGGGATGCTCGACGACATCTGGCTCCTGGTCGTCCTCTACACCTCCATGAACCTGCCGATCGCCGTGTGGATGATGCAGTCCTTCCTCGCCGAGGTCCCGGTCGCCGTCATCGAGGCGGCCCGCGTGGACGGCGCCCGCCTGCCGACGGTGCTCGCACGCGTGGTGGCCCCGATCGCCCTCCCGGGCATCGCCGCAACCGCCCTCATCTGCTTCATCTTCAGCTGGAACGAGCTGCTGTTCGCCCGGGTCCTCACGGGCGTGGTCGCCGAGACCGCCCCCGTCTTCCTGACCGGCTTCATCACCAGCCAGGGCCTGTTCCTGGCCAAGGTGTGCGCCGCGTCGCTCGTCATCTCCCTGCCGGTGCTCGCCGCGGGGTTCGCCGCCCAGGACAAGCTGGTCCAGGGCCTGTCGTTGGGAGCCGTGAAATGAAGGCCGCCGTCATCGAGTCCGTGGGCCGCGCCGTCGTCACCGAGGTCCCCGACCCGGCGCCGGGACCGCGCGAGGTCGTCGTGGAGGTGGCCGCGTGCGGTCTGTGCGGCACCGACCTGCACATCCTCCAGGGCGAGTTCGCACCCAAGCTGCCGATCGTCCCCGGACACGAGTTCGCGGGCACGGTGGTCGGGGTCGGCAGCCAGGTCACCGAGGTCACGACCGGCGACCGGGTGGCCGTGGACCCCTCGCTGTACTGCTACGAGTGCCGTTACTGCCGTACCGGGCACAACAACCTGTGCGAGCGGTGGGCCGCGATCGGCGTGACCACGGCGGGCGGCGCGGCACAGTACGCGGTGGCGCCGGTGGCGAACTGCGTGAAGCTGCCGGAACACGTGCGCACGGAGGACGCTGCGCTGGTGGAGCCCCTGTCGTGCGCGGTCCGCGGATACGACGTCCTGCGCTCACGCCTCGGCGCCCACGTCCTGATCTACGGCTCGGGGACCATGGGCCTGATGATGCTGGAGCTGGCCAAGCGGACGGGCGCGGCGAGTGTGGACATGGTCGACGTGAACCCGGCGCGCCTGGAGACGGCCCGCCTGCTCGGTGTCTCGGCGGCGGCGGGCGGTGCGGACGAACTGGACCGCCCGCAGGGCTGGGACGTGGTCGTGGACGCGACCGGCAACGCGGCGGCGATCCAGGACGGCCTGGACCGGGTGGCGAAGGCGGGTACCTTCCTGCAGTTCGGGGTGGCCGACTACGCGACCCGGGTGACGATCGATCCGTACCGCGTCTACAACCAGGAGATCACCATCACCGGTTCGATGGCCGTCCTGCACAGCTTCGAGCGGGCGGCCGAGCTGTTCGCGAACGGGGTGCTGGATCCGCAGGTGTTCATCAGCGACCGGATCCCGCTGGAGCGGTACCCGCGGGCGCTGGAGCAGTTCGCGGCGGGGGTGGGGCGGAAGATCGTGGTGGTGCCGTAGGCCGTTCGACGGGCTTCGGCTGGTAAGGGAACGGTAAAGCGGTGTCGTTCGTTCACCCGGCATGACAGCTATGACCCCTGGCTCGAACATCCCTCTGTCGGCCGCCCGCGTCACGGTGGACGTGGCCGCGCCCGTGCGGCTCGACGTGTCGGGCCTGCTGCTCACCGCCGACGGCAAGGTGCGCTCGGACGACGACTTCATCTTCTACAACCAGCCGACGGGCCCCGGCGTGCGCTACACGTCCGGCGGCGGTGCGGCCCCGGACGCGATCACGGTCGAGACCGCCGCCGTCCCGCCGGACATCGAGAAGATCGTGGTCACGGCCAGCCCGGACGCGGCCGGCCAGACCTTCCAGGGCGTCGAGCCGACGGCCACGATCCGCGACGCGGACGGCGGCGCGGAGCTGGCCACGTTCACCCCGCCGCAACTCGGCACGGAGACGGCACTGGTCGTCGTGGAGATCTACCGCCGGGGCGGCGCCTGGAAGGCCCGCGCCGTCGGCCAGGGGTACGCCGACGGACTGGCCGGCATCGCGACGGACTTCGGTGTGACGGTGGAGGAGCCCGCGGCACCGCCCCGGCCGGCGACCCCGCCGGCGGCCACCCAGGCCCCCGTCCCCCCGCCGGCGCCCACCACGCAGGCTCCGGCGCCTGCGCCCGCGCCGGCCGTGCAGACCCCGGTCACCCCGCCCGCCCCGCCGGTGTCCACGCCGCCGGCCCCGCCCGCGCCCGCTCCGGGCACCGGGAAGATCAACCTCGACAAGGGCCGGGTCAGCCTGCAGAAGAACCAGACCGTGTCCCTGGTCAAGGGCGGCCGGCCGCTCCTCTCCCAGGTGCGGATGGGCCTCGGCTGGGAGCCCGCGTTCCGCAGCAGGGACATCGACCTGGACGCCTCGGTCATCGCCTACGGCCCACAGCGCAACCCCATCGACAGCTGCTACTTCGGCAAGCTGACGATCCTGAACGGCGCGATCCGGCACTCCGGCGACAACCTCACCGGTGAGGGCGGGGGCGACGACGAGGTGATCACCGTGGACCTCGGCCGCCTGCCCCAGGAGGTCACCGGACTGGTCTTCACGGTGAACTCCTTCTCCGGCCAGAAGTTCACCGAGGTCGCCAAGGCGTACTGCCGTCTGGTGGACGCGGCCACGGGCGAGGAACTGGTCCGCTTCGACCTCACCCACGCCGAACCCCAGACCGGCGTGATGATGGCCAAGCTGATCCGGCAGTTCTCCGGCGAGTGGGACATGACGGCGATGGGCGAGTTCGTGAAGGCCCGGACGGTGCGCAACATGGTGGAGCCGGGAGCGCGGGCGCTGTGACACCGGTACCGGTCGGAGCGGAGAGCCGCTTCTCTCCCGCTCCGACCCGGCCGGCGGTCTGCGCCGCGGACGTCGGCTCCGCTGCCGCGTCCGCTCCCGTACGCCGATCCGGAGAGCGTCCACACCAGCAGGTCCACGGTCACGTTCGAGAAGCCGGACCACCGGGCGGTGACGGACCCGGCGGCGCCCGGATCTCACCCCGCCGCCCGCAGTCCCTCCGTCAGCAGGGTCAAGTGGGGGGGGGGGGGGGGGGGGGGGGGGGGGGGGTGGGGGGTGGGGGGAGGGGCGGGGGGGGGGGGGGGGGTGGCCCCCCACCCAGACCACACCAAGGCGTCTTGTGGGATCAACAAAACCCCTGCCCCCTCCTCCCCC
>NZ_JBVJVY010000028.1:0-122330 GCF_055603265.1 Streptomyces sp. NPDC037288 | reverse complement strand
GGAACACCGTCCGCAGGCTCTCGTGCCGGGCCACCACATCACCCAGCGCCGACCGCAACGCCTCCCGGTCCACCACCCCACGCAACCGCAGGGCGTACGGGAGGTTGTAGGCGGCGGTCCTGTTCTCCAGCCGGTTCAGGAACCACAGCCGGCGCTGGGCGGAGGACAGCGGGACGCGGTCGGGGCGGACGGCGGGGCGTACCGCGGGGCGGGCGGTCCGCGCGTCGGCGAGGCGTTCGACGAGTGCGGCGACCGTGGGGGCCTCGAAGACCGTGCGGACGGCGAGTTCGACGCCGAGGGCGGTCCGGATCCGGCTGACCAGGCGGGTGGCGAGCAGCGAGTGGCCGCCCAGGTGGAAGAAGTCGTCGTCGATGGTGGCCGACGGCAGCGAGAGGACGTCCGCGAAGAGCCCGCACAGAATCTCCTCCTGCGGGGTGCGGGGTGCTCGCCCCGTGGTCGCGGCGGCGAAGTCGGGGGCGGGCAGCGCCCTGCGGTCCAGCTTGCCGTTGGGGGTCAGCGGGAAGCGGTCGAGGATGACGAAGGCGGCCGGGACCATGTAGTCGGGCAGGGTGCGCGCGGCCAGTTCGCGCAGTGCGGCCGGGGCGGCGCCGTCCTCGCCCGGGGCCGGTACGACATAGGCGGCGAGCAGCGGGGAGCCGGGTCGGTCCTCGCGGGCCACCACCGCGACCTGGGCCACTGCCGGGTGCGCGGCGAGGACGGACTCGATCTCGCCGAGCTCGATCCGGAAGCCTCGGATCTTGACCTGGTGGTCGACGCGGCCGAGGTAGTCGATGTCGCCGTCGGCCCGGCGGCGGGCGAGGTCGCCGGTGCGGTACATGCGCGCTCCGGCCGGCCCGAAGGGGTCGGCGACGAACCGTTCGGCGGTCAGCGCGGGCCGGCCCCGGTAGCCGCGGGCCAGTCCCTCGCCGCCGATGTAGAGCTCGCCTTCGTCGCTGGGGCGCAGCCGCTCGTCGAGGACGTACAGGACGGTGTTCCAGACGGGGCCGCCGATGCTGGGCAGGGCGGCCCCGTCCGCGAGGCGCAGGGCGGTCGACCAGACGGTGGTCTCGGTGGGCCCGTACAGGTTGGTGACCTCCGCGCCGAGCGCGGTCATCGCGGTGGCGAGCGACGGCGGCAGCGCCTCGCCGCCCACCAGCATCCGCAATCCCCGTACGGCGTCCGGCTGTTCGGTGGTCAGGGCCTGCCACAGCGAGGGAGTGGCCTGCAGGACGGTGGTGCCGCTCGCGGTGGCGAGCGCACCGAGCCGGGCGGGGTCGATGACGGTGTCCCGGGGTGCGATGACCACCGCGGCTCCGGTCATCAGCGGAAGGTACAGCTCGACCACGGCGATGTCGAAGGCCACGGTGGTCACCGCGAGCAGCCGGTCCCGGCCGGTCAGGGGGAAGCGGTCCGCCATGGAGAACAGGAAGTTGAGCATGTTCCGGCGGGTGATGAGCACGCCCTTGGGGCGGCCGGTGGAGCCGGAGGTGTAGATCGTGTAGGCGGGGTGCGCGGGCCGCAGCGGGGCGAGGCGGTCGGCGTCGGTGAGGTCGTCGCCGGAGAGCGGGGCGGCCTCCGCCTCGGCCGCGGCGAGCCGTTCGGCGTCGAGGTGCAGGGCGGGGCGTGCGTCGTCCAGGATGTAGCGGACGCGGTCGGCCGGGTAGTCGGGGTCGAGCGGCACGTATCCGGCACCGGACTTGAGCACGGCCAGCAGCGCGACGAGCAGCTCGGGGGAGCGCGGCAGGCTGACCGCCACCAGCGCTTCGGGTCCGGCGCCACGGGCGACCAGCGCCCGGGCGAGCCGGTTGGCGCGGGCGTTGAGCGCGGCGTGGGTGAGGTGCTGTCCTTCGAAGAGCACGGCGGTGGCGTGCGGTGTCCGGGCGGCCTGAGCCTCGATCAGCTCCGTCGGGTCGGCGTCCGGCACGGCGCGCACGGTGTCGTTCATCGTGTTAACCACCTTGAATGGCTGTCGGTTGCGCGGTCGGTCGGGTCAGACGCCGGCCGGGGACGGCTCGGGGACCGTGGTGTCGGTGCGCCGCAGCTCGGCCGCGAGGATCCGGCCGATCTCGGCGAGGGCCGCGGGCTTCATCAGGTCGTTGTGGCTGCGCTCCAGGTAGTGGGCGGTGATGTCGCCGCCGACATACGGGCGCCAGGTCTCCGGCGTGGGTGAGATGTCGACCTTGTCGAGCGAGGCGACCAGGACGGTGACGTCGCCGTCGAACCGGTCGGGCACGAACTCGTGGACCAGGTCCCTTCCGTTGGCGTACACCCGGCCGATGGCCTCGATGTGGTGCGGTTCCAGGCTGGCGAGGGAGCTGCCGAGCCTGCGCAGGATCTGGACGACCTTGTCGTGCCGCAGGGGCTTCTTGCCGAGGTAGCGGCGGTCGTATCCGACCCAGCGCAGCAGGTCGGCGAGGATCTCCTGCTCGCCCAGCTCGGCGAGGGTCTGTCCGGGGTAGGTGTCGAGGATGGCGAGCAGTCCGACCTCTTCGCCGGCGGCGCGCAGGGCGCAGGCGATGACGTGGGCGGCGATCCCGCCCGAGGAGTAGCCGAGCAGGTGGTAGGGACCGTGCGGCTGGATCCGGCGGATCTGCTCGATGTAGTCGGCCGCCATCTCGTGGAAGGACGCGGGCAGCGGGCCGGTGCCGTCCAGGCCGCGGGCCTGGAGGGCGTAGACGGGGACGTCCTGGTCGAGGTGGCGGATGAGTCCGGCGTAGCACCAGCCGAGTCCGCCGGCCGGGTGCACGCAGAAGACGGCGGGGCGGCTGCCGTGCGGGCGCAGCGGCAGCACCACGTCGAGCGGGTCCTCGTGCCGGTCACCGCCCGCGATCCTGGCCGCGAGGAGGGCCGGGGTGGGGGCCTCGAAGATGCTGCGGATGGTCAGTTCGGCGCCGAAGGTGGCGCGCACCCGGTTGACCAGGCGGGTGGCGAGCAGGGAGTGGCCGCCGAGGGCGAAGAAGTTGTCGTCCATGCCGGTCCGGGGCACGCCCAGCACATCGGCGAAGAGCTGGCAGACCAGCTCCTCGCGCGGGCTGCCCGGGGCGCGTCCGGTGCCGGCGGCGCCGAGGTCGGGTGCGGGCAGTGCACGCCGGTCCAGCTTGCCGTTGGGGGTGACGGGCAGTTCCGGCACGCTGACGAAGGCCGCGGGGATCATGTGGTCCGGGAGCTGTCCGGCGAGTTCACGCCGCAGCTCGTCGGTGCCGGGGCCGCTGCCGTCGGCGGGTACGACGTAGGCGATGATCCGCTTCTCGCCCGGCTGGTCCTCGCGGGTGACGACGGCGGTGTGGCGGATGCCCGGGTGCCGGGCGAGGACCGCCTCGATCTCGCCGAGTTCGATGCGCAGGCCGCGGATCTTGACCTGGTCGTCGGTGCGGCCGAGGTAGACGAGCGCGCCGTCGTCGTTCCAGCGGGCGAGGTCGCCGGTGCGGTACATCCGCGATCCGGGCGGGCCGTACGGGTCTGCGACGAACCGCTCGGCGCTGAGGCCGGGCCGTCCGAGGTAGCCCCGGGCGAGCTGGACGCCGGCCAGGTAGAGCTCGCCGGGTGTGCCGGGCGCGGCCGGGCGCAGGGCGGGGTCGAGGACGTAGGTACGGGTGTTCCAGACGGGGCCGCCGATGGGCACGGGGCCGGCGCCGGGTGCGCACTCCGCGCAGGTGACGTCGATGGCCGCCTCGGTCGGGCCGTAGAGGTTGTACAGCCCGACTCGCGGCAGCACCCGGAAGAATCGGTTCTGTAGCTCTTCGGGGAGTGCCTCGCCGCTGCAGATGACCCGGCGCAGTCCGGTGCAGCGGGCGGCGGCGGGATCCTCGAGGAAGACCTGCAGCATGGAGGGGACGAAGTGGGTGGTGGTGATCCGCTCGGCCCGGATCAGCTCGGCCAGGTAGCGGGGGTCCTTGTGGCCCTCGGGACGGGCGACGACGAGCGTGGCGCCGCTGATCAGCGGCCAGAAGAACTCCCAGACGGACACGTCGAACCCGGAGGGCGTCTTCTGCAGGACCCGGTCGTCGGCGCCGAGTCCGTACCGGTGCTGCATCCACAGCAGCCGGTTGGCGATCGCCCGGTGGGAAAGGACGGCGCCCTTGGGGCGGCCGGTGGAGCCGGAGGTGTAGATGACGTACGCCGGGTGGTCCCCGGTCGCTGCCCGGCCGGCGGGCGGCGTGCCGGGCTGGGCGGCAAGCCGGTCCGTGGTGTCCTCGGCGTCCAGGACGAGCAGCGGCACGGACAGCTCGTCGGGCAGTCCGGCCGCCGTCGACGCGGTGGCCAGCAGCAGCGCGGGCCGTGCGTCGGAGAGCATGAACCGGATGCGCTCGGCGGGGTAGTCGGGGTCGACGGGCAGGTAGGCGGCGCCCGCCTTGCCCACCGCGAGCAGGGCGGTGACCAGCTCCACGGAGCGGGGCACGGCGAGTGCCACGACGCTCTCCGGGCCGACACCGCTCGCGCGCAGCAGGTGGGCGAGGCGGTCGGCGCGGGCGTGCAGCTCGCGGTAGGTCAGGGCGCTGCCCTCGAAGCGCAGGGCCTCGGCCTCGGGGCTGCGTCTGGCCTGCTGTTCGAGCAGCTCGGTCAGGGTGGTGTCAGGCACAGGGTGCGCCGTGTCGTTGTGCGCTCGCACCACCAGGTCACGCTCGGCGGCGTCCAGGAGTTCGATGTGCCCGACGGGGGTGTCGGGGCCGGCGGCGGCCAGCCGTTCCAGGAAGCCGATGAAGCGCTGCTGGTGGGCGGCGATCTCCGCGCCCGAGTAGAGGGCGGGGTTGGCGTCGAAGTCGACTTGGAGGCCACGGCCGTCGGAACGCTCGTACACGATCAGCGAGAGGTCGTCGGAGGGGCCGATGGAGAGGTTGTGCACGACGGCCGGGACGTCACCGAACGTCAACCCGTAGTCGAACATCATGATGTTGACCTCGGGCCCGACGAGCCGTCCGCCGCCGCCCAGCAGGTTGCGGTCGCGGACCAGGTCCTCGTACCGGTAGTGCTGGTGCTTCATCACCGCGCGAAGTTCCGCGGAGACCTGCTCCAGGAGGGCGGCCAGGGTCATGCCCTGGGCGACGGGCACACGCAGCGGCACCACGTTGGAGACCATGCCCGGCACGGACCGGGCGGCGCGGCCCAGCCGGCAGGAGACGGGAACACCGAGTACCACCTCGTCGGTTCCGGTGGAGCGCTGCAGGTAGAGGGCCGCGGCGGTCATCATCGTCGCCGGCCAGGTCACGCCCACCTCGCGGGCGGTGTCGCGCAGCCGCTCCAGGCCGTCCGTGGTCAGGAAGGAGGTACGGCGGACCAGGCCGTGCGCCATGACCGGCGTCCGGTCGGACAGGCCGGCCGGCTCGGGGCAGCCGGCCAGTCGATCCCGCCAGAACTCACGGTCGGCTGCGAAGCGTTCACCGGCCCGGTACCCGGCGTCGGCCGCGACCAGGTCCGCGACGGCCCCGAACCCGCTGGGCGGCGGCTCCTCGTCGGCGGCCAGCGCGGTGTAGAGGTCGGCGGCCCGCCGGGCGAGCAGGGCGACGGCGAAGCCGTCCACGGTCACGTGGTGGTAGCGGTAGAACCAGAAGTACCGGTCGGTGGCCACGCGCAGCAGGGCGAAACGGAACTGCAGGTCGTGGCGCGGGTCGACGGGCTCCGCGAGAACCTGACGCATCCACTGCTCGGCGGCCGTCTCCGGGTCCTCCTCGCCCCGCAGGTCCAGCTGCTGGAGCGTCCAGCGCGGGTCGGGGTCGGCGACCTGCCACAGGCCCTCGTCGTCCTCCACGACGCGCATCCGCAGGGCCTCGGCCTCCAGGACGAGGCGACGCAGTGCCTTTTCGAGGATTCCGGCGTCGACGGCCCCGCGTAGTTCCAGGTATTCAGCCGCGTTGTAGATCGGGTTCTTCGGGTCGAGCTGCTGGGCGAACCAGATTCCGGCCTGGGCCGCGGTCAGCGGTATACCGTCTCCAAGCATGATTCTCATCCACCCCTAGCAGACAACTTCAGTGAAAAACCTCGGGCAGTGGTTCCGGGGAACAGATTGGACTCTCGCATCCATCGGAATTGGCCGACAACGCCCACTGCATCAACCTGCCAACCGGCCCCGGAAACACGGAACGGGCGTTGGCAGACAACTGCCAACGCCCGTTCGTGACCCGCCGGGTGCGACGACCCCGGTCAGCCGCCCATGGAGCGGACCAGACTGGCCGGCCGCATGTCCGTCCAGTGCTCGTTGATGTGGTCGAGGCACTCCTGCCGGCTCGCCGCGCCGTGCCGTACGGTCCAGCCCGCCGGCACCTCGGCGAACGCGGGCCACAGGGAGTACTGGCCCTCGTCGTTGATGAGTACGTAGTAACTCGAGCCGTCGTCCTCGAAGGGATTGGTGGCCATGGCTCATTCGCCTTTCTCTGCGACTTCTGTGCTTTCTACGGTGCCTTACGTATCGGTCAGGCAGCGGCTTTGGACCGCACCGATTCAACGAACCCGGACAGCCGGTCGACCCCCCAGTACTTGTCGAATCCGACGATGAAGAAGGGGACGCCGAACACCCCGTCGCGATGCAGCGAGTTCAGCGCCAGGAGGCCCTCCTCACGAATGGCGGGATCTTCGTGCGCGTGTTCCAGGACGAAGGGATCGACGCCGATGTCCCGGCCGATGCGGGCCATGGTCGCCGGGTCGGAGATGTCCTCGCCGAGCTCCCAGCGCGCACGGTAGGTCCCGGCGATGAACGCGCGTCCGGCGCCTAGGCGTTCGGCGGCGAGATAGGCGAGGTGCGCGACCTCCCAGCGCGGTGCGGGGTCCACCGGCCAGACCATCTCCAGGCCGCGCGCGCGGGCGAGGCGGCGCACGTCCTGGAGGATGTACAGGTGCTTCTCCTTCGACATCGGGACGTACGGCAGTCTGACGTTGTCGCGCTCCAGTTCGTCCAGGGCCGGCTGGTCGGGCTCCCAGAACGGCAGCCACTCGATGTGGTCGGCGACGTCCGGGTAGTGGTCGAGCAGGTCCCGGTAGGCCATCCAGGAGTAGGGGCTGCGGAAGGAGAAGTACCAGCGCGGTCCGCGTCGTGCCATCACCGCCTCCAACTGACGTGAGAACAAGGGTCGTACGGGGTGTACCGGAGGTCCGGGCTCAGATGGTGATGCCGCCGTCGATCTGCAGCACGGCGCCGGTGATGTAGGCGGCCCGGTCCGAGACCAGGTAGGCGACCAGGTCGGCGACCTCCTCGGCGGTGCCCATGCGGCGCAGCGGAATGCCGGCGAGGGCTTCCTTGCGGGCGTGGTCGTTCATCTCGGCGACCATGTCGGTGTCGATGAAGCCGGGGGCGACCGCGTTGACCCGGATGCCCGCGCGTCCGGTCTCCTTGGCCAGGGCCCGGGAGAAACCGATGATCCCGGCCTTGGAGGCGGAGTAGTTGGTCTGGGTGGCGTGGCCGTACACCCCGGCGACGGAGGAGATGTTCACGACGGCTCCGCGGCGGCGCTTCATCATGCCGAAGACCGCGGCACGGCAGACGTGGTAGACGCCGTCCAGGTTGGTGTCCATCACCTGCCGCCACTGCTCGTCCGCCATGAGGACGAGCGGGTTGTCGCGGGTGATGCCGGCGGCGGTGACGACGGCGTCGAGATCACCCAGGTCCGCCTCGGCCGCCTCGACCCAGGCGCGCACCGCGGTGGCGTCGGCGACGTCCACGCGGGTGCCGGCGATCCGTACGCCGTGCTCCTCGCCCTCCTTCTCCAGGGTGCGGGCCGCGGCGTCGTCCGAGCGGTAGCAGAAGGCGACGTCGAAGCCGTCGCGGGCCAGCGCGCGGACGGTGGCCCGCCCGATGCCGCGCGACCCGCCGGTGACGAGCGCCACCCGGTTGGTCCTGTCGGTCATGGATGTCTCTTTCGTGAGTGCGTGTCAGACGCCGTCGGGGCGCAGGGCGGAGGCGGGGCGGAAGGCCATGACGATGCGTTCCACGGTCATCACCGGCTCGCCCGCCGAGCGGCACTCGCCCTCGAACAGCACGGTGTCGTCGATCCTGCGGTCCAGCCGGACGCGGTGTTCCAGGACCTCGCCGGGCAGCACCGGACGGTGGAGGGTGACACCGGTCATCCCGCCGAAGAGCATCACCTGGCCCCGCAGCACGTCCGGGTTGGGGTCGTCCCAGGTGGCGAGGACACCGGCGGCCTGGCACCAGGACTCCACCAGGAGCGTGGGCGGGTAGGCGAAGTCCTCGTCGGGGGTGTCGGGGCCGAGTTTCTCGTACCAGGGCTCGTTGCAGGTGACCGCCTTCAGGGCGACCAGCCGCTCGCCGGGGACGATGTCGACGAGCCGGTCCACCAGCAGCATCGGGAAGCGGTGCGGCAGCCGGGCCCGGATCTCACGCTGGCCGGTCATGCCGCCGCCTCCTGCTCCGGCCGGCGGGCGTAGCGCAGCCGGACGCTCGCGGCCGGTCCGCGCGGGGTGCTGAGCCTCGCGCGGCACTGCCAGTCGCCGTCCGCGGTCCGCTTCCACGTCATCGCGATGTCCACCTGGTCACCGGGGAAGACGGGCCCGGTGAACCGGGTCGACTCCACGGCGGCCAGCGCGGTCCCCCGGGCGCCGTCCGGCGCGGTGGCGAGGGCACCCTGGTGGGTGCACTCCACGAGGCAGACGCCGGGGAAGATCGGGAAGCCCGGGTAGTGGCCGGGCAGCACGGTCTCGGCGGCGTCCACCGTGAAGCGGGCCGCGGTGGCGGACTCCCCGTCGCCGGGCAGCACCTGCACGGCCCCCGCGAGCGGACTGGCGCCGGTCATCAGGCCACCCGAGCCGTGTCGAGCTTGCCGAGCAGCAGCTCGTAGGCGCTCTCCAGGGTGACGATCCGCTTCAGGTCCGACTCCGGCAGTTTGATGCCGTACTTCTTCTCCAGGATCACGACGACCTCGAGGGCCATCAGGGAGTCGACCTCCAGGTCGTCGACGAACCTGGCGTCGTCGGTCACCTCGGTGACGTCGACGTCGAGCACCTGCGCCACGAGGGCGCGCAGTTCTTCCTTGTCCAGCACGGTCGGGTCCTTTCCGGAACTTCGGGAGGCGGGCGGGTACGGGGTTCAGCGCAGCCGGAGCAGGGCGCAGCCGACGCTGCCGGTGCGGTCCACGGAGGTGATCACGCCGATGCGGCCGGCCGCCTGTTCCGGCCGGTCCGCGGCGTACGCGAGGAGGGCGGCGGCCTGGAAGGCCGCCGCGGCGGCACCCGTGTCGCCGATCAGCGGGGCGGGCGTCAGGTCGGCGGGGCCCGCGGCGCCGAGCACCTCGCGCACCGCCTCCGTCTCGGCGCCGCCCGCGCGGCCGGGCGCACCGGAGCGGGCGACGGCCGCCACGTCGGCGGCCGTGATCCCGGCCCGGCGCAGCGCCGAGCGCAGGCAGCTCACCAGGGCCGGGCGGGGGTCGGTGCCGTCGAGGACGACACCGAGCTCGACGGAGAGGATCTCGGCGAGCACGGGCTGCCCGGCGTCCTCGGGCGCCCGCGGTTCCACCAGGAGCATCGCGCAGCCCTCGCCGAGCGGCGGGGCCGCCCCGTCGGCGCTGTCGCCGCAGTGGTGCTCCAGCCAGGCACGGGCCTGCGAGAACTCCTCGGCGGCCCCGCACAGCACGGTGCGGGCCCGGCCCGAACCGAGCAGCCGGCGCGCGTAGTTGAGGGCGTGCAGGCCCGCGGTGCGTCCGCCGGCGATGGTCGCGTTGGGGCCCTTGAGCCGGTACCAGATGGCGCTCTGCCCCGCGGCGCAGTTCATCACGGTGTTGGGGAAGCGTGCCGGGTCGACGAAGAAGGGCTGCTCGCCGGTGAGCGAGTCGCGGGTGAAGTCCATCATCGACTGGGCGCTGCCGGTGGTGGTGCCGAGGGTGAACGCGGCCCCCTCGCCGGTGCCCACGGCCCGGTTGCGCTCGGCGTCGTCCAGGAGGGCCCCGGCGGCGGTGACCGCGAGACCGGTGACCCGGTCCATGGAGCGGGTGCCCTTCTTGCCGAGCACCTGGCGGACGTCGAAAGAGGGCACGACGCAGCCGACGCCGTCGGGGGTGGTGCCGTGTTCGGGTCCGAGGCCGGTGACGGTGGAGCGCCGCTCGCGCAGGCCCGCGGCGTACGCGTCCCTGCCGATGCCGTACGGCGACACGGCCGACCATGCGGTGATCACCGGGTGGCCGGTGTCCGTGACGAGGGTGGTCATGACCGTCACGTGGTCCTTTCCGTCGGAAACTCTCAAGGGTCGGGAGAGTGTGGAGGGGTGAGGGGGCGGGTCAGAGGAAGAAGACCATCCGGTACTCCTGCCAGCGGGCCGCCACCTCTCCGTCCTGGGCGAGCCGGATGCCGGGCAGGGGCGGGCGGGGCGAGCCGAGCGCCGCCAGGGCGGGCTCCTCGACCCAGACGCCGACGCCCGCCCCGAGCAGCGAGCGCAGCCCGGCGCGCGGGTCGGTGAGGGTGTCGAGGGTGCGTGCGCCGATGCGCAGGGCCGGGGGCGGCGGTGCGTCGAGCGCGTAGCCGACGGCCGTGCCGCGCAGCAGGATGTCCAGGCCGCCGAGCTGGCGGTGCAGTTCGGTGGCGAGGTACAGCTCGTCGAAGAACTGCTTGTCCAGGGCGCCCCGGAAGCCGCGTTCCACGATCGCCAGCACCCGCTGTCGCCCGCCGGACCGCTCGGTCATCAGATCACTCCGATCAGCAGGGTCTTGTCGGCGGCGGCGACGTTCGCGGCGTAGCCGGCCGGCGGGCGGAGCACCACCTGGGGCAGGTGCTCCGTCACGCCCCGGTCGTCGCTGCAGAACCGGCAGCCGTACCAGTGCAGCCGGCCCGGGAAGGCGTCCAGCAGCTCCTCGGCCAGCCCGGGCAGGGACGGATAGTCCCGGTTCCACTCGGCGAGGTTGCGCGGCTTGTCCGGGCCCTGCGCCCGCTGCGTCAGCAGGGTGGCGTACCCGCACGTCCAGACCTGGACGGCGGCGCCGCGCTCCAGCAGCGCCTGGGTGAGCCGCAGCGCGCTGGTGACCTGGTCACCGGCGTGCGGTGCGCCCATGAGTGTGAGCAGCACATCGGTGTGCGGAATCTGCCTGGCCACTCAGTGCCACACCACCCGGACCGCCGGGTCGAGGATCCAGCCCGCCACCACGTCCATGCCGACGACGCGCAGCTCAGGCCTGAGGCCGGCGGTGTCCAGCCCGTGCTGGGCGAGGGAGAAGCTGTCCGCCGCGAGCACCCCGCCCTCCTTCTGGAACCGGTCCAGGTCGGTGTCGCTGCCCGGCACCGCGAGCACGACGCCGTCCTGGACGAGGAAGAGCAGGGCGGACTGCCCGGTGATCACCTGGGTGACCGCGTCGCGCCGGAAACCGGGGTCCGCGGCCGTGCCGCTCTGGCTCTCGATGAGCAGCAGCCGCGGAGCGCTGCTCTCCCAGTCGGTGCCCTGTACCGCCTGCTCCGTCACGCCTGCGGCGCCTTGCCGTTCGGGGCGGCCCCGTGCAGAGCGTCGAGGACGCGCTGGTCGAAGTTCACCAGCTTCCAGTCCCTGCGGTTCTCGATCAGGGCGTAGCCGTGCACGATGCGCCCGGTGGCGGTCTTGACCAGCTTGCCGTCGCGCAGCACGTACCAGTCCATGCGGGAGGTGTAGGTGAAGTCCTTGAAGACCTCCTCCACCGTGTAGACGGTGTACAGGTCCTCCTCCATCAGGGCCTCGTCCAGGATCCGGATGTCGGAGCGGGGCACGACGGGGATCCAGCGGCGGTCGTCGAGCAGGGTCTTGATGGAGATGCCGCGGTCGGCGACGAAGCGGTCCTTGCCCTCCTCCATCAGCCTCAGGTAGCCGGACATCTGGATGCGCTCGGTGAAGTGGCAGTACGGGTAGGGGATGTTCCACTTCCAGGCGTAGGCGTTCTGCCCGGCGGTCAGCGCGGCGAGGATCTCCTCCTCGGCCGGGGCCGCGGTGCCCGGCTCGCGCTCCAGGTCGTCACCGAGGCCGGAGACGGCGAACCGGGCGAGCTGCTCGGGCACCTCGCCGGCCGCCTCCAGGTAGGTGTCCATCCGCAGGGAGACACGGACCTTGGAGGTGACGGCCTTGTGGATCTCGCCGTCGCGCTCGAACTGGACGGTCACCTTGAACCCGAGGGTGGTGTCGTCGTCCTTGGTCCAGGGCACGACCTGCGCCTCGGCGACGTCGTCCATGTGGAAGGCGTGCAGGATGCGGGTGTCGAGGGAGACCAGGTCCAGTCCGAGGCCGTGCTCCTCGTACAGCGCGCGGGCGGGCAGCCCGGCCTGCCGGAAGTGGTCCAGGACGGCTTCCTCGACCAGGTAGTTGACGTGCTTGAAGCCGATCCAGGTGCAGATGTTGGAGCCCTCGTAGCGGGGGCGCACCTGCGTGCTGGTGGCGGTGGTGAGCAGTGCCTTGACGGCGGTGTCCGTGACGAGGGTCATCGCTGGGGCTCCAGGGCGTGGACAGGGGCGGCTCCCACGTGCGGGGAGAGGCCCAGGGTCGAGTTGACGAAGCTGCTCACCTCGGCGGCGAAGTCCTCGGCCGCCTCGAGCATCGGGAAGTGTCCGCAGCCGGGCAGGATGCGGGCGGTGGCGTCGGGCAGGGCCCGGGCGAGCGCCAGGCTCTCCTCGGGGCGGGCGGCGAAGTCGGTCTCGCCGCCCAGGACCAGGGTGGGGGCGGTGATCCCGCCGGTGTCCAGCGCGGGCGTGCGCAGGTAGAGGTCGAAGAACCGCAGCCAGCCGTGCGGGCCGACCCGGTCACGCACCCGTTCGCCCATGGCCTGCTGGACGTCGGGGGAGAGCCGGCCGTCCGAGTGGACGCGGATCCCCTCCTCCATGATCAGATGGAAGTCGTTCAGGTAGTAGCTGATGGTCTTCCAGTCGAACTCCTCGGCGGCGGCCCGGTAGAAGGGCGAGACCAGGACGAGGGTGCTGATGCCGAAGCGGCGCCGGGCGTCGACGCCGCCCCGCCGCGTCTGGTCGAGCAGGTCCAGCAGGACGTTGGCCGCCATGGAGTGGGCGATCACCACCTCGGCGCCGCCGGGCACGGCCGTCAGGGCGTGGGCGAGCCTGCCGCGCAGGTTGGGCTGCTCACCCCAGTCGGCGATGGTCTCGGTGCGCCAGGGCAGCCGGGCGGTCCACAGCCGCCACTCGGCCGGCAGCAGCGGCAGGGTGCGCTCCCAGACCGTGTCGTTGGCGGCCAGGCCGTGCAGCAGCAGGACGCGGGGGCCGTTGCCGTCGGTGCGCTGTTCGACGGAGACGGGCCGCAGGTCGATGTGAGTGTTCACCGGCATCTTCTCCTCACGTTCCTCGCGGTTTCCCGCGGTGTCAGGCCGCTTCGGCCGCTTCGGGCGCGAGCAGCAGCAGACCCGCCCCGGCGTCGTGGCCGGCGCCGCCGGCCACGGCCCGCACCGGCTCGCGGCGGCCCGCGTCGAACCAGCCGACGGCGGCGGCCACCTGCAGCACCCCGTGCGCCCCGGAGGCGCTGCCGAGATGCTCGGGCGGCTCCCAGTGGCCGGCCGGCTGCCGTGCCTCGTCGGCCGCCCTGCGGTAGGGGCCGAGCACGGCGCGGACGGTGGCGGAGCGCCGGTCGGCGGCCCGGCGGGCCTCCAGGACGAGGGCGGCTCCGCCGTCGACGGCGCGGCGGCCGCCCAGCAGGCGGCGTACGACCTCGTTGTCGGGTTCGACGCCGAGCACCAGGAACCGCTCGGCCCGGCCGGCGGCGATCATGGTGGCCGCCCAGTGCACGGCGTCCAGGCCGGAGGTCTCGCCGTTGCACACCATCAGGTTGGGGCCGCGCAGCCCGTAGCGGATGGCCGCCGAGGAGGCGATGACGTTGCTGGAGGCGTTCGGCAGGTCCATCGGGCTGGTGGCGGTGACGGTCTCCTCGCGGATGGTGTCGAGGGCCCGGGCCACCGTGTCCAGGTTGCCGAAGTTGGAACTGGCGACGATGCCGGTGGTCTCGGCGGGCACCGTCAGGCCGTCCTCGCCGAGCAGTCCGGCGTCCCGCAGGGCGGCGGCGGTCAGGGCGTAGCCGAGCTGGGTGGCCCGGTCCTTGTAGCGCAGTCCCTTGCGGCCGACGTGGTCGGCCGGTTCGACGGGGGCGCCGCCGGGGGCCGGTCCGTCGACCAGGGCCCGTACGGTGTCGGCGCCGGGCAGCAGTACGGCGGCACCGGAGACCACCACGGCGGCTGGGGTGGTCACGAGAGTCATCGGGTCCCCTCCACAAGGGCCACGGCGTTGATGCCGCCGAATCCGAAGGCGTTGAGCTGGGCCACGTTCAGTTCGCGGCCGGTGGCGGCCTCGCCGGTGACGAAGCGGAACGGCGCGGCCTCGTCGACCGGGTCGTCCAGGCCCACCGTCGGGGGCACCCGGCCCTCCTGGAGGGCGCGGACGCCGACGATCAGGTTGAGCAGGCCGGAGGCGCCCGAGGTGTGGCCGGTCATGGACTTCACGGCGGTCATCAGCGGCGCCGAGGCGTCCTCGCCGAGCACGTCCCGCAGGGCGGTGGCCTCCGCCTCGTCGTTGAGCAGGGTGCCGGTGCCGTGCAGCATCACCAGGTCGATGTCGGACGGCTTGACGCCGGCGATCCGGTGGGCGGTGCGCATGGCCTGGGCGATGCCGTCCGGGGACGGCGCGGTGACGTGGTAGGCGTCGCAGTTGACGGCGACACCGCGCAGCCGTCCGTGGACCCGGCGGGTGCCGTCGTCGGTGCGGCGCAGGACGACGGCGGCGGCGCCGTCGCCCATGAGCACGCCGGTGCGGTTGCGGTCGAACGGCCGTACCCGGTCCGGGGGCGCGGGGTGGACGCGCTCCAGCAGCCCGTACATGGACTCGGTCAGCACGTCGACGCCGGCGACGATCACGGTGTCGGGGGCGCCCTCGCCGTCCTGGTCGAGCAGGTCGGAGGCGAGCGCCAGCGCGTACAGCGAGGCGGAGCAGGCGTTGGAGAAGGTGTGGGTGACGTCGGCGTTGAAGCGTTCGCGCAGTCCGGTGCCGAAGTGCAGTCCGGAGTCGGCGAACGGGGAGCCGTCGCGCCACCACAGCTCCAGCGAGCGCAGCTCCCGCAGGCCGGTGCCGACCAGTACGGGGATGCCGCTGAGGTCCTCGCCGAGGCCGGCGTCGGCGGCGGCCTGGCCGACCGCGTCGAGCAGCAGCCGGGTCGCACGGCCGGGTATGTCCGCGCCGGTCACGGGCCGGTCGTCGATCTCGTAGGCGTGCTGGGCGCGGAATCTGCTGCGGTCGAAGCCGCGCAGTTCGGCGCGACCGCTGGTGCCGCGGCACAGCGCGTCGAAGAGCGCGTCGACACCCTGGCCGGTGGCGGCGACCGCGCCCATGCCGACGATGGGACGGTTCGTCATGACGCCTCCCTGAGCGCGTCGGTCGGGTGGCCGGTGCCGGCCGTGTCGGTGTCGTACCGGCCGAGGAGGACCGCCGCGTTGTTGCCGCCGAACGCCAGGCCGTTGTTCTGGACGATCCTCAGGTCGGCCGCCACCGCCCGGTTGGGCACGCAGTCGACGTCGCACTCGGGGTCGGTGGTGACGTGGTTGATGGTGGGCGGGATGAAGCGGTTCTGGATGGCCAGGGCGCAGCCGATGGCGCCGAGCGCGCTGGCCGCGCCCATGGTGTGGCCGAGCATGGACTTCATGGAGACGGTGCGGGGCGGGGTGTCTCCGAACACCTGGCGGATGGCGCCCGCCTCGGTGATGTCGTTGGCCTTGGTGCCGGTGCCGTGCGCCGAGATGAGGTCCACCTCGTGGGGGGCGACGCCGGCGTTGTCCAGGGCGAGCCGCATGAGCTCGGCGACGCTGTCCTGGTCGGGTGCCACCTGGTGGTGGGCGTCGCAGTTGAGGCCGTAGCCGAGCACCTCGGCGTAGATGGTGGCGCCGCGCTCCAGGGCGGTCTCGAGCCGCTCCAGGACCAGGACGCCGGCGCCCTCTCCCGTGAGGATGCCCTTGCGGTCGACGTCGAAGGGCTGGCAGCGGTCCGGGGCGATGGTGCCGAGCCGGTAGAAGCCGGTGAAGGTCTTGCGGCACATGGCGTCGGCGCCGCCGCAGAAGGCGAAGTCCGCCTCGCCGGAGCTGACGGCGTCGAAGCCGTAGCCGATGGCGTAGTTCCCCGCCGAGCAGGCGGTGGGAATGGTGAGCGCCTCCACGTCGCTCAGGCCCAGTTCCTGGGCGATGGCCACCGACAGCCGCCCGGCCGGCACCCGCCGGGCGGCCGCGGGATCGAACGTACCCGTGCCGTGGGCGAGTTCCCGCTCGACCAACTGGTCGAGGTCGTAGCTCTCGCCGTCGGTGGTGCCGATGGAGATCAGCCCGCGCCGGGCGCGCAGCCAGGCCAGGTCGAGGCCGGAGTCCTCAAGGGCCATCCGGGCAGCCGCCGTGGAGAACTGCGCGGCCCGGCCGAGCTGTTCCACCTCGAGCGTGCTGATCCAGTCCCGCGGGTCGAATTCCGTGATCTCGCACCCGTTCGCGTGGGTGAAGCCCTCGGTGTCGAACACCGTGATGGGCCGCGCACCGCTGCGGCCCTCACGGAGCCCCTGGAGGAACTCCTTCGCGCCGAGTCCGATGCTGGAGACCACCCCCAGTCCGGTGAGGACCACCCGGTGCCGCTCCGGCCGTATCCGGCCGGGGCCGCTCGCTGCCGTCGTCATGCCAACCTCCCAGTCCGCGTGAGCGGTTCGACTACCAGCCGGCCGACTCCGCGACGACCTCGTAGACGCCCTTGAGGTTCACCATGCGGGGCAGTTCGCTCTGGTTGATGACGACGCCGAACTCCTTCTCCAGTGCGGCGAGAATCTCGATGGCGCGGAGTGAGTCGGCGTTGTGCTCCTCCTTGAAGAGGCTGGTCTCGGTGACCTCGTCCTCCTCGATCTCGAGAATGTCGCAGACGATTTCCTTGATGGTTTCCAGACGCTCGACGCGCGTGGCAGTGGTCACGCTCTTACCCCTTTATCGAATGGGCCGCGGAGTGGGCGTGCGGCGTATTTTTCATCGGTATGGGAATGGTGCGGGGGGAGTCCGTACCCGCACAACGGCGGCTGCAACAAGCTGCCAGTGCGGCACGGGAATTCAGGCGGAGTCCGGCCCGTTCGGGCGGTCGTCCGCGCGCAGGCGCAGCAAGGCGTCGGTGAGGGCGGCCACCGCGTCGAACATGGCGTTGCCGAGCCGGCGCGTGGGCGCCTCGGGCATGCGCGCGGCGGGCCCGGTCAGGGCGAGCGCGGCGGCGACCCGGCCGTCCCCGGTGCACACCGGTACGGCGTAGGACACGCTGCCGGGCGGTACGGCGTCGGGCCCGTAGGCCCAGCCGCGACGGCGTACGACGGTGAGCTGGGCCGCGGTGAACCGGGCGGAGTTCAGCGCCTGGTACAGGGCGTCGGGTTCGGCCCAGGCCATCAGGACCTGGGCGATCGGTCCGGCGGAGGCGGGCCGGACCGCGCCGACCGGCACCGGTCCGGTCCGGCCGCCCGGTCCGGCGCTGGCTGCGACACAGATCTGCAGACCCTCGCGGCGACGGTAGAGCCGGGCGTCCAGGCCGGTCCCGGACTGCAGTTCGGCGAGGACCGGTCCGGCCGCTCCGGCCAGCCGGTCGTTGTGCACGGCGACGGCGGTGGCGTCGAGCCGGGGGCCGAGCACCCAGCGGCCGTGCCGGTCCCGGGTGAGCAGACCCAGCCGCTCCAGGGCGATGGCCAGGCGGTGCACGGTGGGCCGGGACAGGCCGCTGAAGGTGACCAGGTCGCCGAGGGTGGCGGGGCCGCCCTCGACGATGTCCAGCAGGGCCGCCGCCTTGTCGAGTACGCCGACCCCGCTGGTCTGCCGGGGCCGGGTCGCGGTGGTCACCACTGCCCGGCCAACCGTGCGCGGATGTCCCCGACGAGCGCGTCGCGCCGGCCCGCCAGGTAGAAGTGGCCGCCGGGCAGCACGGTCAGGTCGAAGCCCTTCGGTGCCACGGCGGCCCAGCCGGCCATCTCGTCGGCGGTGATGTCCGGGTCGCCGGAGCCGAGGTAGCCGGCCACCGGGCAGTCCAGGGGGATGCCGGGCCGGGCGGTGTAGCGGGCGACCGCGGCGAAGTCGGCGCGGAGCGCGGGGAGCACCAGCTCACGCAGGTCCGGGTCGTCGAGGAGCGCGGTGTCGGTGCCGCCCAGGCGCCGGACCTCGGCGACGAGCGCGGTGTCGTCGGCGAGGGCGGCCGTGCGCGGGGTCAGCAGGTGCGGGGGTTTGCGGCAGGAGACCATCAGCAGCGCGGGGGTCACCCGGTGGCGGGCCTGGAGCCGCAGCGCGAGTTCGTAGCCGACGGACGCGCCCATGCTGTGGCCGAAGACGGCCAGCGGGGTGTCCAGCAGGGGCCGCAGCTCGTCCACGAGGGCGTCGGCGAGTTCCTCGACGGTGTCGCAGGGGTCCTCGGCGATGCGTTCCTGACGGCCCGGGTAGCGGGCGGCGAGGACCTCCACGTCGTCACCGAAGGCGCGCCCCCAGTCGTGGAAGAAGCCGGCCGAGCCGCCGGCGTGCGGCAGGCACAGCAGCCGCAGCCGGGGCGGTGCGGCGGTGGCGTGCCGGCGCAGCCAGATGCTTTCGGTGCCAAGTGCCATGGCGGGTGGGTCTCCTTGTGGCGTGGGAGTGGTCAGTCCAGGGCGCCCGGCGCGTCCAGCGACACGACGTCGGTGTCCGAGGTGATCCGGCGGACCAGCCCGGCCAGGGTGCGGCCGGGACCGAGTTCGACGAGGCGGGCGCAGCCGAGCGGGCCGACGAGGGTGCGCACGCTCTGCTGCCACAGCACCGGGGAGGTGAGCTGGCGCGTGCCGAGGTCGGTCCAGTCGTCGTCGGCGGTGTGGGCCTCGGCGTCCACGTTGGCCACGACCGGCCGGTGGGCCGGGGCGAAGGCGGTGTTCTTCAGGGCGGTGCGCAGGGTGTCGGCGGCGGGCGCCATGTACGGGCTGTGGAAGGCGCCGCCGACCTGGAGGCGGATCAGCTTGGCGCCGATGGAGGGCGCCTGGGCGGCGATGCGGTCGACGGCGTCGGCGGAGCCGGAGACCACGGTCTGGCCGGGGGCGTTGACATTGGCGACCCAGATCTCGAAGCCGTCCGCGCGCACCTGCTCGGTCAGGGCGGCCACCTGCTCCAGCGGTGCGGCGACGAGGACACCCATGGTGCCCTCGTGGGCCTCGGCGGCCTCGCGCATGGCCCGGCCCCGGGCGGCGACCAGCGTGGCGGCGGCGGGCACGGTGAGCGCGCCGGCGGCGACGAGGGCGGCGTACTCGCCCAGGCTGTGGCCCGCGCAGGCGATCACCGGTCCGCCAAGCGCCTTGCGGCGCACCGCCTCGGCGTGGGCGATCACCGAGAGACTGAACACGGCGAGCTGGGCCAGGTCGGTACGGCGCAGCCGCTCGCCCGGGGTGTGCAGCAGAAGTTCGGCGATGTCCTCTCCGGTGACCTCGGAGATGTCCCGGGTGAGCTCCCAGGACGGAGTTTCCCGCCAGGGTTCGCCCATGGCCTCTTTCTGTGTTCCCTGCCCAGGAAAGAGCAGGGCGATAGGCATGCGACTCATGGACCCGCCTTCCGCGTGAATGCACCGGGGAGGGCGGGGACCCGTACGGGAATGGTCAGCGCACGGGTCCCCGCACACCGGCGGACCGGAAACGGGGGATTCTCGGGTGCCGCCGGGGAAGGAATTCTGGAAAACCCCGCGAGGGGTGAATCCCTTTCTCGCGCCCCATACAACTGGTGGTGCGCGCCGGGCGGCAACAGAGGTTTCAGGAAGCTGCCAGCGACGAGGTCACGGCCGGGGGCCGGGGCGGTCGGCGGGCGGTGCCGCCGGGGGCAGCAGGCCGAGTTCGGCGGCGCGCACCCCGGCCTGGAAGCGGGAGTTGGCGCCGAGCAGCGCCATGATCTCGGCGACATGGCGGCGGTAGGTGCGCACCGAGACGGCCAGGTCGCGGGCGGCCACCTCGTCGGTGACCCCCGCCCACAGGGCGGCGAGGATCTGGCGGGCGAGGGCGCCGCGGTCGCGGTTGCCGAAGACGATCCGCTCGCCGGCGGGCACGGCGTCGCGCCAGACGTTCTCGAACAGGGTGGCCAGGGTGTGCAGCAGCTCGGGCGCCCGGATGATCGACGCCCGGCGGCCGACGGCTGACTCGGCGACGACGAGCGCGGTGGTGCCGTCGACCATGAGCGCCTGCAGCGGCGGCACCCGGGCGATACGGATGGCCACGGGTCTCTCCTTGCCGAGCTGTTCGCGGACGAAGTCCTCGTCGACTCGGGCGGGGCTGCTCAGCAGCCGGACCGTGACCGTGTCCGCCGCGTCGTAGATCAGCCGCCGTTCGGCTCCCTCGCCACCACCTGGCTCGTCCGTGGCGTCCGGCATCCGGGCGTGCACGATGTCGATGCTCCGCGTCGCCCCGTGGATGAGCTCCCGCGCCTGCCGCAGCACCGCGTGATAGCCGCCGTCGATCACGGTGATGCGTTCTTCCTGGACACTACGGTCGCGGTGGATGGCCACCGTCGACTCGATCAGGGACTGAACCTGGAGGAGTGTCTGCTCCAGTTCGTCCTCAGCCCGGTCGGACACGTCGTACTACTCCCCGTTCCCCGTTTGTTCCCCGCCGGGCGTGCTGTCCTGCGTGTCCTGCGCCCTTCCCGTCGGCGGCCGGGCGGCGCGTGTTCACTGTGCGGTGGGCCCGCTCATCTCTCCCGCATCAGCCCCAGTTCCACCGCGCGCGCGCCGGCCTGGAAGCGGGAGCTGGCGCCCAGTTCCCGCATGATCTCCGCGACGTGGCGGCGGTAGGTGCGCAGGGAGACGTTGAGTTCGCGGGCCGCGACGTCGTCGGTCTGGCCGGAGCGCAGCCGCTCCAGGATCCTGCGGCTGAGCTCGCTGTGCAGCCGCGGTCCGAGGGCGAGGTGGTCGTCGAGCCGGCGGCAGCGGGACCAGGTGCCGGCGAAGAGCAGCTCCAGGGCGCGCACGGCGGCGGTGTCGGTCACCAGGGTGGCCTGGGCCCCCTCGTCGTCGCCGGGCAGGGTGCGGACCAGTGCGCGGGCGCCGTCGACCACGACCGCGTCCCGCAGTTCGCCCTCCGAGCACCGCACCTCGAAGCGGTTGCCGCCCGCGGTGCTGAGCCGGGCCAGGGAGCAGTCCACGACCGCGGTGGCGCACAGCACCCGGACGTTCGGGCCGGGCCGTGCCGCGGTCAGCAGGGCCTTCACGGTGGCGCTGAACTCGTCGGGCGCGGTCAGTGCGACACACACCGTGTGACGGGCCTCGCCGAGGAGCCGGGCGAGCGCCTCCCGCGGTACCGCGACGCTGGTGTGGGTGCCGTCGGATCCGCCGGGCCGGTGCTGCCGGTAGAGAGAGACGGTGGATGCGATGAGCGCCCGCGCCTGCAGCAGTGTCTGCTCGACGTGGGCCGCGTGGTCCCCGGGGTCGGCCTCCCGCCCCAAACGCGCCCCTGGTGAGTCGATGACGGCTCCGGTCACTGTTCCCCCTTGGTTACCCGAGACGTGGTCGTGCCTCACACGCCGCGCTCGCCGACGTCCGGCGAGCCCATCGGCCCCCGCCTGGGTGTGTGAATTCAGAAGTGTTCAATAGTGAACTTACTTGGCGGCGGGCGAGGTTGAGTTTCGGCTGAGACACTAGTTCGTTTGCTCACAGCCAGTCAACAAGATCAAGCCTGCCCGCGTAATCGGGACGCGTCTCTTCCTTTTCCGGGCGGTCGGCGTTTTCTCCCAGCGGCGCTGACAGCAAACTGACACCCGTATCCCCGAAGTCGACGCTCCACTTCCGCTTGCGCCACGGTCCGCGACCATCGCCCTCACGCGTTGTCGCACCGCTGTCCCCTTCCGGCCAACCCCTCCGTCTCGAATCGTGCTTGAGCCGTGCTCAAGCCTACGGTGACCGGGTGACAACAAGCCACCCGCGCACAGCTTTCCGACCACACCGGGGCTGTCGTCCGGTGGCGGGAAATGCAGGTCGGACAGCAGGCTCGGCATGATCCACAAATCCCGGACGGAGAACCGGTATTTCGCACGACGTCCGAGGAAAAGGACAGCCGACGGTGAGACCGGCACGGATATGTCACCCCCTTGGCACCAAACGTCCGTTCCTTCATGTTCTTCACGTTCCGGCCCGAGCGGTGACCGCCGCGTCGTCCGGAGACAGGGAGAGATACGACGGTGAACCCTCCATGCTCCGCCCCGCGTTCCCTCGCCGACCTGCTGCTGACCGCGGCGGACCGGTATCCCGACTCGGGTGTCGGCTACTGCCTCGGCCCGGCCGGCGCACCCTGCCGGCACCAGTCGTACCCGGAGCTGCTGGCCGAGTCGGCCCGCCTGCTGACCGCGCTGCGCGCCCGCGGGCTGCGGCCGGGCGACCGGGTCGTGCCGATCCTGGAGCGGCCCCAGGACTTCCTGCCGGTGTTCTGGGCGGCGGTCCTCGGCGGCTTCGTCCCGTGCCCCATGGCGCCGCTGCGCGGTGACCGGGAGCGCTGGGGCGCCCAGCTGGAGCACGTGAACACCCTGCTCGGCGGACCGCTCGTGGTCACCGGTGAGGCACTGGCCGCCGAACTGCCGTCCGTGGCGGGGCTGTCGGTGGCCTCCCTGGAGGAACTGCGGACCGCCGGGGGGATCGCCGCGGACGATGTCCACCACGCGGCGCCGGAGGACACCGCGGTGCTGGTCCTGACCTCCGGATCGACGGGCAACTCCAAAGCGGTCGTGCTCAGCCACGCCAACCTGCTGGCCTCCATGTCCGCCAAGAACGGCCACCACCGGCTCACCGCCCGGGACACCACCCTCAACTGGGTGTCCTTCGACCATGTGGCCGCCCTGCTGGAGTGTCATCTGCTGCCGCTGTCCACGGGCAGCCGCCAGCTGCACGTGGAGGCACCGGTCGTCCTCGGGGAACCGCTGGAGTTCCTGCGGCTGATCTCCCGGCACGGCGTGACGATGACCTTCACCCCGAACTTCCTGCTCGGACTGATCAACGCGGCCGGTGACCGGCTGCGCGCGAGCGGCGAGCGGCTGGACCTGTCCAGGCTGCGGCACATCGTCAGCGGCGGCGAGGCCGTCGTCGTCGCCACCGGCGAGGCGTTCCTCGACCACCTCGCCCGCTACGGGCTGGCACGGGACACGCTGTGGCCCGCCTTCGGCATGACGGAGACCTGCGCGGGCAGCGTGTACTCCCGCAAGGCGTTCCCGGACGCCGACCGGGGCGCGGAGTTCGCCGGGCTGGGCACCCCGGTCCAGGGCCTGCGGATCCGTATCGCCGACCCGGAGGACCGCCCGCTGGCCGAGGGCCGGGTGGGCGAACTCCAGCTGCGCGGCCCGATGGTCACCTCCGGGTACTACAACAACGAGGCGGCCACCCGCGAGGCGTTCACGGCGGACGGCTGGTTCCGCAGCGGCGACCTGGGCCGGCTGGACGAGGGACGGCTGACCCTGGTCGGGCGCAGCAAGGACAGCATCATCGTCAACGGCGTCAACTACTTCAGCCACGACCTCGAGTCCGTCCTCGAACCGCTCGACGGGGTCGCCCGCTCCTACGTCGCCGCCTTCCCCGTCCGCCCGGCCGGCAGCGACACCGAGCAACTCGTGATCGCCTTCGCCCCCGAGGCCGACGTCACCACCGACGCCGCCCTGCACCGGGTGCTCACGGCCATCCGCGGCACCGTCGTCCTGCACTGGGGTTTCCGGCCCGCGCTGGTCCTGCCACTGCCCCCGGGGGCCTTCCCCAAGACCAGCCTGGGCAAGATCCAGCGCTCGCTGATGCGCCGGCGCCTGGAGGCGGGGGCGTACGACGCCGAGCGGCGGGCCGTGGAGGAGCTGACCGTGCGCATGCTGGGTGGCCACACGGTCCCCCGGAACGGCACCGAACGGGTGCTCGCGGAGATCTACGCCGAGCTGTTCGACACCGACCCGGAGCGGATCAGCGCCACCGCCAACTTCTTCGACCTGGGCGGCACCTCGCTGGACATCCTGCGGCTGCGCTCCCGGGTCGCCGAGCGGCTCGGAGTGCGCGGCCTCGAGGTCATCACGGTCCTGCGGGCACCGACGGTCCGCGCCCTCGCCGCCCGGCTCGACGCGGGCACCGCCTCGGGTGCCGGGGAGTACGACCCGGTGGTGCCGATGCAGACCGGCGGCACCAGGACGCCTCTGTTCTGCGTGCACCCGGGCGTGGGCGAGGTACTGGTCTTCGTCAACCTCGCCAAGTACTTCACGGGCGACCGGCCGTTCTACGCCCTGCGGGCCCGCGGCTTCGACGAGGGCGAGAAGCCGTTCGCGACGTTCGAGCAGATGGTGGACTGCTACGCCGACGCCATCCAGCGGCGGCAGCCGCACGGCCCGTACGCGGTCGCCGGCTACTCCTTCGGCGGCGCGGTCGCCTTCGAGATCGCCAAGGTGCTGCGGGAGCGCGGGGAGCGGGTCGACTTCGTCGGCAGCTTCAACCTCCCCCCGCACATCAAGTACCGCATGGAGGAACTGGACTTCGCCGAGACGGCGACGAACCTCGCCTTCTTCCTGGCCCTCATCGACAAGAAGCAGAGCCTGGAACTGCCGGCCCTGCTGCGCCCGCTTCCCCGCGAGGAACAGGCCGCCCGGCTCATCGCCCTGGCCCCGGCCGGCCGGCTCGCCGAACTCGACCTGACCACCGACCGGTTCGCTGCCTGGGCCGAGCTCGCCAACTCCCTCACCGACCTCGGCCGCACCTACGAGCCCAGCGGCACGGTGCCCTCGATGAGCGTCTTCCACGCGCTCCCGCTGCGCGGCACCAGACAGGACTGGCTCGACAACGAACTGCGCCGCTGGGACGCCTTCACCACCGGACCCAACCGCTACCTCGAGGTGCCCGGCGAGCACTACACCATGCTGGCCCCGCAGCACGTGGCCACGTTCCAGGCGGTCCTGCGCCGGGAGCTGGACCTGCGCCTCGCCGAGGCCGACGAGATCGCGATCCGGCGGGGAGGCGACCGATGACCTCCCGCACCGGGCCCGCGTCCCCGCCGCACGGCGCGAAGATCCTGATCACGGGCGGCACCGGGCAGGTCGCCCGGCCGGTCGCCGAGGCGCTGGCCGAGCACAACGACGTGTGGTGCCTGGGCCGCTTCGGCGACCCGGCCGTCGAACGCGCCCTGACCCGGTGCGGGATCACCACCTTCCGGTGGGACATGGCCGACCCGTCCCCGCACGCGCTCAAGGGGCTCCCCGAGGACTTCACCCACGTGCTGCACTCGGCGGTGCGGCGCGGCGAGGACGGCGACTTCAACGCCACCGCCGAGATCAACGCGGTCGCCACCGGACGCCTGATGAGCCACTGCCGTTCCGCCGATGCCTTCCTGTACGTCTCCACCGGCGCGCTGTACAAACGGCAGACCCTGGACCACCGGTACACCGAGGACGACCCGGTGGACGGCGCAGCGGACTGGCTGCCCGCCTACCCGATGGGCAAGCTCGCCACCGAGGGCGCGGTGCGCGCCTTCGCCCGGGTGCTGGGCCTGCCCACCACCATCGCCCGGCTCAACATCGCCTACGGGCCCGGGAGTTACGGCGGCGTGCCGATGCTCTACTTCCGGCAGATGCTCGCCGGCGCCCCCATCGCCGTACCGCTGGAGGGCCAGAACTGGTGCTCGCTGCTGTACACCGACGACCTCGTCGACCAGGTCCCGCATCTGTGGCGGGCCGCGTCGGTCCCGACGGCGCTGGTGAACTGGGGCGGTGACGAGGCGGTCGGTGTCACGGACTGCATCCGGCACATCGAGGCCCTCACCGGCGTGCCGGCCCGGCTGGAGCCGAGCGCGGTCACCCGGGAGACCTATCAGTTCGACCCGGCCCTGCGCCGCCGGCTGACCGGCCCGTGCCGGGTCGGCTGGCGGGACGGCATCGAGCGCACGCTGCGCGCCCTGCACCCCGACCACCTCCGCGCCTGAACAAGGGACCGACGGCATGCCGACAGCAACGATGACAACAGAGACAACGACGACGGCGACGGCCACGGCGACGACCGAGCGCAATCTGCGGCTGATCCGGCGCGCCTACGACGCCTTCCGGGCGCGCGACGTGGACGCGCTGCTGCAGACACTGGACCCCCAGCTGGAGTGGGTGCATCCGGACGGGATGGCCGACTACGGGCTCGGCGGCACCAAGCGGGGGCACGCGGGCGTCAGGGAGTTCCTGGCCCGTGTCCCCGCCGTGGTCGGCGGGATGCGCCTGGAGCCCCGGGAGTTCGTGGCCGACGGCGACCGGGTGGCGGTGTTCGGCGTGCGCGAGGTGACCTCGGTGCGCGGCACCTCGGCGACCCTGTCGTTCGTCCACTCCTGGGTGTTGCGGGACGGGCTGGCGGTCCGCATGGAGGACATCTTCGACACGGTCGAGTTCCGGCGCCTGATCGAGAGCTGAAAACGGGCGGGTGCCGGCTCGGACTCGTCCCGGTGCTGGCCCAGGATTTGGGCGGATATCGCCCTGATTGTGCCGGAATGGGTTCACCCGTAAGGGTGAGTTTGAGCCAGCTGGCGGTATCCGTACGGCCGGAAATGATCTTGTTCTTGGCCTGAATGATTCCTAAGGTCTCGATGTTTGTGCCTGTCTCGGTGGTGAGACGGGCGGGTGTGCCTGACCTTGAGGGGAAAAATGAAGACGGGGATCGCAAAGGGGAGCCTGACGAAGACCATCGGGAAGGCGGCGGTCGTGGCGGCGCTGGCCACGGCGGCGTTCTCGATGGCCGGGCCGTCGGCGAGCGCCTCCGCGGAGAGCCACTGGACGTACGGATGCCGTGGGTACTGGTACAGCACCTCCGGTCACGCCTACTGCGACCACGCGTACGCTCCGGCCGACTCGTATCTCGTGACGTACGACTGCAACAACGAGCTGGACGAGCAGAAGTTCGCCCACGCCAAGTGGGGTTACGTCGGCAAGATAAGCTCCTACGAGTGCACGTTTAAGATCAACAAGACGCGCGTCACTGTCTAGTCGTCGTCCGTCTCAACTTGTGGGGCAGGAGCCATTCCTGCCCCACAAGGCGTTTGGAGAACTTGATGCCTGACAGGGCTATCGCCACGCTGACTGCCCTTTCGCAGGGGTACGGGGACAGACTGGTCATTGACAAGCTCGACCTGACCATCACGCCCGGCATCACAGGCCTGTTGGGGCCGAACGGTGCGGGCAAGACGACCCTGTTCCGTACCCTCAGTGCGGTGACGCCTCCGCTCTCGGGGTCTCTTGAGCTTTTCGGTGCCGCGGTCACCGGAGAGAGGGAAGCCCGTACGGCTCGGCGCGACATCGGTTACCTGCCGCAGGACTTCGGTTATTACCCCGCTTTCTCCGTCGGTGACTTCGTGCGTTACTGCGCCTGGTTGCGCGAGGTCCCGGAGAAGGACGCGGGCCGGGCCACGGATCACGCCCTGAGCGCGGTGGGTCTCACGGACCGGGCCCGGCACAAGATGAAGTCGCTGTCCGGGGGGATGCTGCGCAGGGCGGGCATCGCCAGCGCGATCGTGGGTTCGCCGAAACTCATCCTGCTCGACGAGCCGACGGTGGGCCTCGATCCCGCGCAGCGACTGGAATTCCGCAGCCTGATCCGCAATCTGTCGGGGCAGGGTGCCGCCATCGTCCTGAGCACACACCTGGTCGAAGACGTCAGTGCCGCCTGTGACAGCGTCGTCGTACTGCGGGACGGCAAGGCGATCTACCGCGGCACGCCGGCGCAGCTGGCCGACGAGGCCGATCCGGCCGCCCCCGGGGACAGTCCTCTGGAACGCGGATACATGACCAAGCTGGGGACCCGAGTCAGCGAAGCGGGTACAGCATGCTGAGCATTTTCCGTATGGAGTTGCGCCGCTCTCCTGTTCTCACCGCATTGCCCGTTCTCATCGGTGTCGACCTGGTGGTGCTCTTCGGACGCACCCGGTACTGGATGGGCGTATGGCCCGAGGCCAGCGCCGCCGCGCAAGTGGTGACCCTCTTCCTGGGACCGGTCCTGGCCGCGGTCGCCGCCTGGCAGGCCGGACGGGCCTCCCGCGCGCAGATGCCGGAGTCGCTGCTGGCGGCAGCGCGCCCGGGGTGGCGTGTCGAGGGCGCACGGCTGGCGGCCACGCTCACCCTCGGTTTCACCGCCTATGCCGTCGGCTGCCTGGTCGCCGGGGCGGTGTCGCTGTCCGACGCGGGCCCTGGCTTCCTCTGGCCGTCCTACGTCCTGATGGGCGCCAACACGCTGATCCTCTTCGCCGCCGTCGGCCACCTGGCCGGCCGCTGGTCGCCGTCCCCCGCGTTCACGCCGGTGGTCTGCGCCTTGGGCGGCTTCGTCGTCATGATGGGGGTCGGCCAGCACCTCGGCCTGTTCGTCCTCTCCGGTACGCCGGACCAGATGCTGCGTTTCCAGCCCCTCGCCGTGCGCTTCGCGTTCGCCGCCGCACTGACGGTCCTCGCGGTGACGCTACCCCGGCCGCACACGGCCGGCGGCCGGCTTCGGCGTTGGTCCCCCTCCGGTGTCCAGCGCCTCTCCGTCATCGTCCCCGCGGCCGGTGCGGCCTTGGCCCTGGTCGCCCTCCCGGCGGCCGGTGAGGTTCGGGTCGAGCGGCCCGCCACGGCCGTTCAGCCGCTCTGCGGGAAGGTCGCCGCGGGCTCCTCCCGCGTCTGCGTGTGGCCCGAGCACCGCAAATACCTCGCCGACCTCGTGAGCATGGCCGGCCATGTCTCGCGCATTCCTCAGCCGTGGATCAAAATGCCCCACCGCATGAGTGAATACGGGCTGGCGCCCACGTCGATGGGTGACGACGGGTTCGATGTCACGGAAGGGCACGTACGCACCGCGGCCATCGCCATGTCGAACAGCGTCTTCTACACCTCGTTCCCGAAGTGCCGACCGCCTGCCGCGCGGCGCGACTCCTGGCAGCTGGCCAAGGACCGGGTCACCCTGTGGCTCGAATACAGGGCGATGGCGGAAGACCCGGGCGTCGCCGACGCGGGTCTGTCCATGAGCGGTGTCTCGCAGGCCCAGGCCGATGCCGCCGCCGCCGTCCGCATGTCCGAATCCGCACAACGGAAGTGGACCGACCAGCAGTTCAGGGTTCTCCGCAAGAGTGGTTGCAGCCCCTGATGCAGGTCACCGCGCTCATACGCTTCGCGCGCCTGCACCGTTTCTGGCCGATCCTGGCCGGGGTCACCCTGGTAGCGCTGCTCTCGGCCTTCCTGGGCGGTTTCGAGATACCGCTGCCCTCCCTGGACGACGGAGTCACCACCGGTATCCCGTTCAGGCGTGATCTGCCCCTGCTGTCGGGTGTCTTCCTGGCGGCGGCCGGCACCAGCACCATGGATGCGTACGAGCGGGCCGCCGGGCCGCGCTACTTCCGCCTGCTCGGTGCCTATGTGCTGGCCCTCACCGTCGTCGCGGGCCTTTGCTCGTTCGCCGTCCAAGGGCTGGCCGCAGGGGCGCACACGGGAGTCTGCTTCGTCCGCTCGATGCTGGTCTGGTTCGGTCTCGCCCGGGTTTCCGCACGGGTGATCGGCTGGAGCCTGGCGTGGGTGTTGCCGGTCGCCTCGGTCTTTCCGCTCATCTGGCTGAGCGACGGCGCCTGGTGGGACTGGACGGCTGCCCCTGCCCCGGACCCCGTCAGCTGGTGCACCGCCGCCCTCTGCCTGTCGCTCGGTGTCCTGTTGACGGCCGCCACTCCCTGGCGGGTGCGCGCTCTTCTGCATCCCGTCCGCCGCCACCCGTAAGACCTGGACCCCATGACCTCTGCCATATCCGTTGCCCGGCGCGCTCTTCCCGTCTGGCCGGTCGCGATGCTGTGGACCCTCGCCCTCGGCCTGTGGGGGCTTTCCCGGCAGCACAGCGTGTGGCGGGACGAGGCCGCGACCTGGCAGGTGGCCCGACGCTCTGTGGCCGACATCTGGCACATGCTGGGGCACGTCGACGCCGTGCACGGGCTCTACTACCTGCTGATGCACGCACTCTTCGCATGGTTCGGGCCCAGCACCACCACCCTGCGGCTGCCCTCCGTGCTGGCGATGGCGGTGGCGGCGGCCTGCGTGGCCGCCCTGGGCCACCGGCTCGCCGGGGCGTGGGCGGGCCTGGGAGCAGGGCTGGCGCTCGGGCTGCTTCCCTCCGTGCAGTTCTATCTCCAGGAGGGCCGCCCGTACGCGCTGGTGGCGGCCGGGGCCGGGATCTCGACCCTGCTGTTGGTGACCCTGCTGGAAGGGCGCGGCCGGGCGGTCGGCTGGGCGGCGTACGCCGGAACGGTCCTCGCGTGCGGGTTGTTGAACTGGCTGTCATTGCTGATCCTGCCCGCGCACGCGGCGACTCTGCTGTGGACACGGCGCGGGCGGGGCGTGTGGGTGCGCTGGACGGCCGTCGCGGTGGTCGCCGTGGCGGGCGATCTGCCGTTGGTTCTTTTCAGCCGCAGCCAGTCCGACCAGATAGCGTGGATACCGCCGCTGACCTGGCACATGCTGATCGGCCCGGCGGTCCTCCTGGCCATCGGCGGCCTCGGAGCCCTGCTGGACCGGCCCCCGGCAGGGCGGCTGTCGGCGGCGGCCGTCGGGCTGCCCCTGCTCGCGGTGCCGCAACTCGCCCTGATCGGCATCTCGCTGGTCAAGCCCCTGTTCGTGGACAGGTACGTGCTGTTCTGCCTGCTGGGTCTGGCGCTTCTGATCGGTGCGGCCCTGGGCTCGGCGGTACGGGCGGCCACCCCACGGTTCCCGAGAGCGTCGAGGTGGCTCGTCCCCGTGGCGGTCATCGTGGCGTTCGTGGCGCTGCTCCCGCAGTCGCTGGCCAAGCGGTCCCCGTCGAGCCGCGTGGACGACGTCCTGGCAGTGGCGGCGGACGTGCGGCGCCTGAAGGAGACCGGGGACGCGACGCTCTTCGTACCGGCGGCCCGACGGGACACCGCGCTGGTGTCCCCCGACGCCTTCACCGGCCTGCGGGACATCGCGCTGGTGGAGAGCCCGGTGGCGTCCGGGACGCTGAAGGGCGAGGAGGCCGGCCCGGCCCGGATCCGGACGGCGATGCTGGCCGAGAGGCGGATCCTTCTGGTCACGGACGCCACGGAGGTGGCAAGGCCGGTGACGGCGCAGCGGGACAGTGTGAAGCTCTCCGTGCTGAGGAAGTACTTCACCCCGGTGGCGGACGAGCAGGTCCGTGGCCGGCGGGTGACGGTGTACGAACGACGCGGCCGAGCCGGACGGTGACCCCGTACCGCCCGCCCGCCTTCCGTCTGCGGGCCGCCTTGGTTCAGGTGTCCCGCGACGGGAGGAGCTTGTCGAGGTCCAGGCTGATCTCGAACGGCACCGGACGCGTCAGGGCGCCCCGGAAGATACCGGCGGGCGCATAGGTCCCGGTCGGTTCGTCCAGCTCGTAGACGTGGACGACGGGAGCGCCGTTCTCCTCCTCGATGCACCAGTAGTGCGGGATGCCGGCCGCCGCGTACTTGCGCAGCTTGACGGTGCGGTCGCGGTGCGCGGACTCGGGGGAGACGACCTCGATGACCAGCTGCACTTCTTCTGGCGCGTACCAGGTGCGGTCCGGCTCATAGGGTGCGGTCGTCACCAGCAGGTCCGGCTCCGGGCGGTTGCGCTCGTCGAGGCGGATCGTCATCTCCCGTTCGATCTCGAACCCAGCGGGCCTGGCGGCTTCCAGCGTGGTGGTGAGTGCGGTGACGAGGCGGCCGTGCCAGGACCGCTGCGGCGACATCATGAAGACGAGAGCTCCATCGATCAGCTCGGTGTGGCGGGGCGCCTCGGGGAGGCGGTCCAGGTCCTCCGCGAACCAGCCTTCATCGCGCGGTGGGCGCATCCAGTCGGGCAGTGCGGTCATGGCTCAACCGTAGCGACTCGGCAAGGCCCCGGCCACGAGATCACATCCCCGTCACCCGCGCCACGGTGAACGGCGTCTCGGGCACCCCCTCGCCCATCGGCCCGCCCTTGTCGAACTGGGAGCGGACGACGAGGAGGCCGTGGTGGTCGCGGGCCAGGGTGGTGGGGATCTGCAGGGCGGGGGTGGTCAGGGTGCGGGTCAGGCGGGCCCTGGTGCCGTCGGGGGAGAGGTGCCAGCGGGTGAGGGTGTTGGTCGCGTTGTGGGCGGCCCACAGGGTGCCGTGGGCCAGCTCCAGGCCGTCGCCGTGCTTCAAGTCACCCCCCTGCAGAGTCACTTGGCGCACGGAGCCGTCGGCCACGCCGACCCGGTACAGGCCGCCGCCGGTCATGTCGACGGCGAACAGCAGGCGTCCGGCGGGGTCGGCGACGATGCCGTTGAGGGTGTAGGCGTCCGGCGCGTGTGCGGGTACGGCGCTGCTCAGGTCGTAGTACGCGGTCAGCGGCGCGCGCCCGCCGCGGGCGCGGGCCAGGTCGGCCGGGGTGACGCGGTAGATCACCGGACGCACGCTGTCGGTGGCGTAGGCCGTGCCGTCCGCGGTGACCACGAGGTCGTTCAGGAAGTGCGCGGCGCCGTCCGGTATCGCGAATCGGGCCAGCAGGGAGCGGTCGTCCAGGTCGTAGACGTCGATCCCGGTGGTGTGGTCGGTGACCCACAGCCGGCCCGTCCGGTCGCACTTCAGGCCGTTGGCGGTGGTCCGGCCGTCGGCGCCCGCCGGCAGGAAGACCTCGGCGGCGCGGCTGCCGGCCGCGGCGCGGTAGACCGCGCCGGTCGTGAAGGAGCCGACGTACGCGTCGCCCGTGCGCGGGTCGAGGGTGATGCCCTCGGGGTAGGCGCGCTCGCCGGGCAGGGTGAAGGCGGTGGAGATCCGCGGACCGGTGGCCGCGCCCGCCGTGGGCGCGGCGACGGCCACGGCCGCCGCGGCGGCACCGGTCAGGAAGGTACGGCGGTGGATCGAACGGGACACGGCAGTGCCTCTCGATTCGGCTACTCACTGGATGACGACTGCGAACCTATATTAGAGCTCTAATCATCGCCAGCGTATTAATCCTCGCCCAGGCATTAATGTGGCCGGGTGACCTCCATGCCCGCGTCCGAGCGCCTCGGCTCCCACCTCAAGCGGGCCGAGCAAGCCCTCAACGCGACCAAGGCGGCGGTCCTGAAGCCCGCGGGCCTGACCGTCGCCCAGTACGCCGCGCTGCTCCACCTCTCCGCCCACCCCGGCATCTCCGCGGCGGCCCTGGCCCGGCTGTGCGGGGTCACCCCGCCGACCATGAACACGGTTCTGAAGAACCTCCAGGACCGCGACCTGATCACCCGCAGCCCGCACGAGTGGCACAAGAACGTCCTGGAGACCCGGCTCACGGACGAGGGCCGTGCCGTACTCGCCGACGCCGACACCTCCGCCGTGCGCGTCGAGCGGGCCCTCGCCGCGGAGTTCACCGACGCGGAGCGGGACGCCCTGACCGGGCTGCTCGCGCGCTGCGTCAGAGTGCTGGAGGAACAGCGCCCGGGAAGCTCATGACGGGCTCCGGCGCCGGATCCGTCACCCAGCCCGCCGCCAGCACCAGCCGGGACTCGCGGTCGACGGCGAGGAAGCCGAAGGGACGGTCGAAGACGGCCCGGACGACCGTGGACTCGTAGCGGAACTGCGGCGGCGCGCTGCCCGGCGCCGCCATCACGGCCGTCACCGCCGCCGCCCGGAAGCCGAGCGCGCCGAACTGGGCCACGGCCGACTGGCGGGCCTCTCCGACGGCCAGCGGCTGGGCGCTCACCCCCGGGAAGTGGCCGGCCCGGGTGTCCGACGCCGCCGTCAGGCCGAAGAGGTCCGACAGGGCTCGCAGATCGTGGTCGGCGCGCACCTCGTACACCACCGTCCGCACGTCCAGCGCCGGCGGGGCCGGCTCGACGGCCGGCTGTCGTTCCACGTACAGCCCCGGCCCCACATGCCCCGGTGGCAGCGAGCCGCCCCCGGTGAGCGGCAGTGCCCGCTCCACGACGGACACACCGGCCGCGAGCACCTGACCCGGCGTCATGCGTTCCTCGCCGAGCAGCAGATGGACGTCCAGGCCGTTGTCGCCGGGCACCGTGAGCGCGGTGACGAAGCCGTCCGGCGTGCCCGTCACCCCCACCCGGTCCGGCCGTACGCTCCGGCGGTGCAGCCCGCGCAGTGTGCGCCCCTGCCAGGGGCCGGCGTCGGGCCTGAGCGGCAGCTCCGTGAAGGGCTGCCGCCAGGTCGTGCGCAGCGCGAGGGCGCTGGCCAGCACCAGCCGCGCGTCCCGGGTCAGCGTCACCGGCATGCGCTCGACCAGCCCGCCGGTCCGGTCGGCCGCCCAGGCGTCCAGCCGCTCCTGCGCGGTGACGAGGTCGTCCCCGAACACCCCGTACGTCCCGGCGGGCAGCCCCGCCCGCCACTCCTCGCGCAGGGCGAGCGCATGGTGCGTCCACAGGCCGAGTGCCGCGTCCACACCGGACACCGCCCCCAGGGCCCCCAGCAACTCCCGTGCCGCCGGGGCCGCCTGGTCCGCCGGCAGGCCGAGGGCCTCGCCGAGCTCCGTCCGCGCCGGGCCCGTCGCGCCGTCGGCCAGGAAGGCCAGCAGAGGCCAGACCCCGGCCGCCGAGAAGACCGTGCCGTTCCGCGCGGTCGCCGCCCACCGCCTGGTGAGACCGTTCACCGCCCGTACGACCTCGCCGCCCACCCGGCCCCCGGTCAGGGTCGCCACCCTCATTCCGCCCCCGTTCCACTGCGCGCGTCCGCCCCAGGAGCACGGTACCGGTATCCGTACCTCCGCCCCCGGCCCCCACAGGTGTGAGCGCATCTATACGGGGGAGAAAGTGCCTGGGTAAAGCCCCCGCGCGCCCCATGTCATCACATCGAGTGATTCTCTGGCCTTTGCTTGCACGATACAACCCAGGGTTGCCAGGCTGTTGCTGTCTGTACAACCTGATGGGAGCGGCCAGTGACTTTCGGTGAGCAGCCGGCGTACCTGCGTGTCGCGGGTGATCTCCGCAAGAAGATCGTCGACGGTTCACTGCCGCCCCACACCCGGCTGCCCTCCCAGGCCCGCATCCGCGAGGAGTACGGCGTCTCGGACACGGTCGCGCTGGAGGCCCGCAAGGTGCTGATGGCCGAGGGGCTGGTCGAGGGCCGGTCCGGCTCCGGGACGTATGTGCGCGAGCGGCCCGTGCCCCGCCGGGTGGCCCGCTCCGGGTACCGCCCGGCCGGCGGCGCCACGCCCTTCCGGCAGGAGCAGGCCGACGCCTCGGTGCGCGGGACCTGGGAGTCCAGCAGTGAACAGGCCGAGGCCGGGACCGCCATCGCCGAGCGGCTCGCGATCCGGGCCGGCGACCGGGTCATGCGCACGAAGTACCTGTTCCGGGAGGCCGGCGAGCCGATGATGCTCTCCACCTCCTGGGAGCCCCTCGCCGTCACCGGCCGCACCCCCGTGATGCTGCCCGAGGAAGGCCCGCTCGGTGGCATGGGCGTGGTCGAGCGCATGCGCGCCATCGACGTCATCGTGGACAACGTCACCGAGGAGGTCGGCGCCCGCCCCGGCCTCGCCGAGGAACTGCACGTCCTCGGTGGTGTCCCCGGCCATGTGGTCGTGGTCGTCCAGCGCACGTACTACGCCTCCGGCCGCCCGGTGGAGACCGCCGACGTGGTGATCCCGGCCGACCGGTACCGGGTGGCGTACCACCTGCCCGTGAAGTGACGGCGGGCGGCCGGTGGGGCCGTCCGCCGTGAAGTGGCGCCCGGATTCCCGGGCGGGTGCGCACGCCCTGCGAGTGAGGTAGCGCACACCCCGGGCGCCCTTCGCGCCCTGACGCTCCGGTGACGCGGCCCCGGCCGGGGCCGACCGGCCGCTGTAATCCGGCCGTATTCCCAGGTGAACAAGGGTCACTCGGGTATGCCCACGACGCACGACGGGGGTGTTCACGACGGCGCGTTCGCTCCCGTGCGCCCCCGGCGTTCTGGCTGGTTGCGTACCTCTTTGTGAAAAGGCGTATTCGCTGCGTGAAGGTTGGGCGTACGCTCGGGCATATGCGGATTGCGGTTTCCTTAGGCGGGGCTCGGCGGGGGCCCGGGACGGGAAGCGGGTGGTGGGGCGGTGCGAGAAGGAGCGGCGCGGGTGGTGGGGGCCATGAGTGAGGGGACGGTCTCGCTGCCCTGGCTCGTGATACGGCAGGACGACAACGGCAATCGCTATCGCGTCGGACGGTACGCGACCCGCGCCGAGGCGCAGAAGATCGCCGACAGCCTCGACGACCAGGGCCACAAACAGCTGTACTGGGTCGAGCGCATCGGCCAGAACGGGGACGGCGCCCGGAACTGACCGCGCGGCGCCTCCCGTAGGCTCCGCCCCATGACGCCCACGACACCCAAGACACCCATGACGGACCGGATCGTGGTGGTGGGAGCGGCCCTGCTCGACGGCGGCCGGCTGCTAGCCGCGCGCCGTAGTGCCCCCGCCGACCTGGCGGGCCGTTGGGAGCTGCCCGGCGGCAAGGTCGAGACGGGCGAGCGGCCCGAAGGCGCCCTGGTGCGTGAACTCCGCGAGGAACTGGGCATCGACGCCGAACCGGTCGAGCGCGTGCCGGGCCAGTGGCCGCTGCGGGCACCGTACGTCCTGCAGGTGTGGACCGCCCGCCTGCTCCCCGGCTCACCCGCGCCCCGGCCCCTCCAGGACCATGACGAGCTGCGCTGGCTCGCCCCGGCCGAGGTCTGGGACGTGCCCTGGCTGGACCAGGACGTCCCCGCCGTTCGCGAAGTCGCCCCCCGGCTCACCCAGGGCATCCGCTGAGCCCCCCGATACGCCGTTCGTGCCACAGTGCGCCCTCCCGCGCGGTACTGCCCACGGGATATCGGGTATGTGCCCATTAACCCCATGAAACCGGACATGGGTGGGCTCGCTGGCCTGGGAAGTGATCGGCGTGATCGACACTGATGGCGACTGCGTCGAGTGGACCTTTCCCGCGGAGCCGGGCGCCGTCCGCACCGCACGCGCCGCGGTCCGCGGGAAGTTGCACGGCTGGGGCCTCGACTGCCTCGCCGACCTCACCGCCTTGCTGGTCAGCGAGCTGGTCACCAACTCGCTGCGGCATGCCACCGGTCCCATCGGCGTACGGCTCGTACGCCCCGGCGGGCCGGCCGACACCCTGCGGGTAGAGGTCTCCGACCCGCTGCCCGACCCGCCGCGCGAGCGCGTCGCCCGCGACGAGGACGAGAGCGGGCGCGGGCTGCAACTGGTCGCCGGCTCCTCGCGCCGCTGGGGCACCCGGCCCGGCGCGAGCGGAAAGACCGTCTGGTTCGAACTGGCGGTGCCGGGGTGAGCCGGAAGCATCCGGGGGGCACGGGGGTGTACGGCCGGCGGTGGTCCGCCCACCGTGCGCTCCGGGCGCGCGGCCGGTCCTGCGGTGCGTGATTCGAGGGCGTGTTCCCTGGTTAGAAGACTGGAAGTGTTGTCACGGACCGGTCCGAAAAACATCTGGACCGAGCTGTGATCGTGAACACCGTGTCGTGCGGCACCGTAGTGCTGGATACTGCGGGCAGCCGCCCCCGGTGACCGGTGCCGGACGCGGTGAGCTGGAGGGGACGGTTCGCGTGAGCGGGATACCAGCGAAGGCCACGGAGTCCGAGGACCCGTCGGACGGCGCGAGGCACCAGGCCGCGGAGACTGCCGCGGCTCCCGGCGACGCCATGTGGCAGAGCAGTCCGCCCGGTTCGATCTACGACTACATCAAGGTCGCGTCCTTCTCCATCGGCCCCGGCGGACTGGTCGACCAGTGGAGCCTGCGCGCCGAGCAGCTCTTCGGCATCCCCGCCGCACGCGCCGTCGGCATGGACCCCATAGAGGCCTTCATCGACCCCGACCTGCGCGAGCGCGGCCAGCGCAAGATGGCCGAAATCCTCGACGGGCGGGAGTGGACCGGGGTCGTGCCCTTCCGTATGCCGGACAAGGCGGACGGCACGCGCGGCGAGGACGGCCTCGCCGAGGTCTACGTCATGCCCACCCGGACCGGCGAGGGCGACAGGGCGGCCGTCTGCATCGTCGTGGACGTGCGGACCCTGCGCAGCATCGAGACCGATCTCGCCGCCTCGCAGGCGATTTTCGGGCAGTCTCCCTTCGGATTCCTGCTGATCGACGACGATCTGACGGTACGTCGGGCCAACGAGCGGTTCGCCTCCGTCTTCGGCGGGACCCCCGACGACCACCGGGGCAAGGGCGTGCACGACTATCTGCCGCGCGGTGAGGCCGAGCGGGTTTCGGCCACGCTGCGCCGGGTGCTGCAGTCCGGTGAGTCCATCACCGACATGCATGTCACGGGGTACGTCCCCGGCTCCGAGGAACGCCGGCACTGGTCCGTCAACCTCTACCGCGTGCACAGCGGCAGCGGCCGGCCCATCGGTATCGCCTGGCTCGGCACCGACATCACCGCCCGCCGGGCCGCCGCCCGCGAGGCCGCCGCCGCCCGGCGCAACCTCGCCCTGCTCAACGAGGCCGGCGCCCGCATAGGGAACTCCCTCGACCTGGAGACCACGGCCCGGGAACTGCTCGACGTCGTCGTCCCCGGCTTCTGCGACCTCGCCACCGTCGACCTCTACCAGGGCCTGCTCGCCGGCGACGAGACCCCGCCCGGCCTCGCCGACGGCAGTGCCGAACTGCGCCGCGTCGCCTTCGCGAGCGCGGTCGCCGGCGTCCCCTTCACCAGCTCCGGCGAGTCCGTCGAGGTCGGCGCGGTCCACCATTTCCCCTTCAACTCGCCCTGTGCGGACGCCCTGCGCACCGCCCGGCCGCAGCGGGTGCCCGCGGAGGAGGGCGGCCTGGTGCAGTCCACGCTGGCCGTGCCGATGGTCGCCCACGACACGGTCGTCGGCCTCGCCCAGTTCGCCCGCACCAAGGGCAGCGAGCCGTTCGGCGACCGTGACCGGGAGCTGGCGGTGGAGCTGGCCGCGCGCGCCGCCGTCTGCATCGACAACGCGCGCCTGTACCGCCGGGAACACGAGCGGGCGCTGATACTGCAGCGTTCGCTGTTGCCGCCGGGCGACCCCGAGGCCTCCGGGCTGGACATCGCCTGCCGCTATCTGCCCGGCAACGCGGCCACCGAGGTGGGCGGCGACTGGTTCGATGTGATCGAACTGCCGGGGCACCGTACGGCGTTGGTCGTGGGCGACGTGATGGGGCGGGGCCTGCGGGCGGCGGTCGCGATGGGCGAACTCCGCACCGCGGTACGGACACTGGCCCTGCTGGACCTCGAACCGGCCGAGGTGCTCTCGGCGTTGGACGAGATCGCCCGGGGGCTCGGTACCCCGGGCGTCCAGCAGGCCACGCGTACGGCGCGCCAGCCCCGGGACGCCGACCTGTCCGAGGTGTACCTCGCGACCTGTGTGTACGCGGTGTACGACTCCGTCACCAGACGCTGTACGTTCGCCAACGCCGGCCATCTGCCGCCGGTGCTGGTCGAGCCCGGCGAGGCCGCACTGATGCTGGACGTGCCGCCCGGCATGCCGCTCGGCGTGGGCGGCGAGCCCTTCGAGGAGGTCGAGGTCGAGCTGCCCGAGGGCGCACTGCTGGCTCTCTACACGGACGGCCTGGTCGAGTCCCGCGACCACCCCCTGGACGAGGGGCTCCAGGCCTTCGTCGGGGCGCTCACCGACCCCTCCCGCCCTCTGGAGGACGTCTGCGACCACGTCCTGAGCACCCTCGACACCCACCACGGCGAGGACGACATCGCGCTGCTGATGGCGAGGGTGCAGGGGCTGCCGGCCGATTCCGTCGGCGACTGGACGCTGCCGCGCGAGCCGCGGAGTGTGGGGCGGGCGCGGGAGTACGCCCGGGCGCAGCTGCTGAACTGGGATCTGGAGCCCCTGGTCGACACGGCGGAGCTGCTCGTCAGCGAGCTGGTCACCAACGCGCTGCGGTACGGGGAGGGGGACATCCGGCTCCGGCTGCTGCTGGACCGCACACTGGTCTGCGAGGTGTGGGACTCCGGCCTGGTGCAGCCTCGGCGGCGAAGGGCCCGGGACACGGACGAGGGGGGCCGGGGGTTGCAGCTGGTCGGGTTGCTGAGCGCGGCGTGGGGCTCCCGCAGGACGCCTCGCGGCAAGACGGTGTGGTTCGAGTTGCCGTTGCCCGGTGGCGAAGCGGGGCTGACCGACCCGGCGGAGGCCCTGCTGAGCCTCTTCTGACCCGGGCCCCCCGGGGGCTCCGCCCCCGACGCGCCCGCGGACCCGCCGCGCGCGTCGGCCCCGGCCGGGTCCCGTTGGTTACGCGTGCGGCCGCAAGCCGTGGCGGCCTCTTGTTTCCGGGCCGCCGTAGCCGGCCGGCGGACCCCCGTCCTGGTCCTCGGCCAGGAGCACACCGCCCAGGACCGCACCGGACAGTCCCGGCGCGTCACCGCCGACGCCCGTGTACGGGTTGCCGTGTGCTCGTACGTCCCGTTCCGCCAGGTCCCGGGACTCGCGGGCGAGGGCGTCGGCCTGGCCGGCGCGGCCCGCGCCCAGCTCCCGTGCCGCCTCCGCCAGGAGAACCCGTGCCTCCGGGCCCACCGCGCCCCGGTGCACGGTGACGAACTCCTCCGCCCCGGCGACGGAACCCCTCGCCACGAGCAGCGCCGCCGCGGCCGGTGCGCCCCAGTGGCCGGTGTCCAGCCGCTCCACGGCCCGGGCGATCCGGCGCAGGGCGTCCAGCGGGTCGTACGGGCCCGCCGTCCGCTCCTCCCGTACGGCGGCCAGCACGCCGTCCGCGTGGGCCAGCCGCGCGTGCAGCTCACCGCTGGTCAGCGACCCCCGCACGCCACCCTTCCGGGCCGCCGCGATCTCCGCCTCCGCGCCGGTCAGCGCGGCCGGCACCAGCTCCGCGGCCTCCCGGAGCCCGGCCGCGAGCCGTTCCACCCCGGTCACCAGGACCTCGGCCTGGGCCACCGCGCCCTCGGCGGCGCGCAGCTGCCCGGCGGCTCGTCCGCCGTCGCCCGCGTCGGCCGCCTGACGGGCCTCGTTGAGCCGGACGGTGGCGAACACCAGCCGGTCCTTGGCCTGTTCGACGTACCCGGTGACCGGCCCGACGGCCGAGGCGGTGTACCGCTCGTGCAGCTCCGCCAGGGTGTCCTGCGCGGCCACCGTGCGCCCCGTCAGCTGCCGGAACCGCCGCTCGGCCGGCTCCAGCGCCCCGGCCGCCCCCGGCCCGTCCAGTTCCCGCAGCCGGTCCAGCTCGGGGGCCTTCGTGTCCAGCCGGCGTCCCGCCTCCGCGCACCGGCCGACCACGCCGACCAGCGCCTGCCGCCGCGCCGCCGCGTCCTTCGGTGTCCCCTGCGCGTACCGCCGCCAGATCGCGCACGCGGCCGTCAGCTCGGTCTCGGCGGCCCGCAGGGCGTGCGCGAGGGGTTCGGTCGCGGCCTCCCCGAACTGCCGCTGGACGACGGCGAGTTCCTCACGGCTGGTCCGTACGCAGTCGTCGGCCAGGACCAGTGCCGCGCGAGCCTGGCGCTCGAAGTCGGCCGGGGTGGGGGCGGGCGGGGCGACGGAGACGATCCCGGGGGTCGTACGGGTGCGGGCGCGGCGGGTGCGGCGCAGATAGCCGTATCCGGCCAGCCCCACGGCCGCGACCCCCGCGGCGAGGGGCAGGACGAGATCGGCGGCGGACGTCTCGTCCTGCTGCGGCGCGGCGGCGCTCGCGACCGTGCCGGCGGGCGCCACGGGAACCGGATCCTGTGTGCCGACCGTCATCACCGGCAACACCAGCCACCCGGCCCCGACCGCGGCACCCAGCACGGCATGCGCCACCCGCACCGGTATGTGCGCCGTGGCACGCCGGGGCCGGCCCCGGATCAGGGAGGACGTCACATTTCGGAGCGTATGGGCAGGTAGACGCCTTCGCGAGCGGAAGGGATACGGGTGGGGGAAGAGAAGGACAGGGGACAGAAATGGACACCGAAGGAACGGCGGCCGGCGCACCGGCCGGACGGCGACGCCGCCGCGCACTGCGCTGCGCCCTCGCCGTACTCACCCTCCTGCTCCTCCCCCTCCTCACCGCCGAAGCGGCCCTTCGCATCAACTGCACCGGCACCCCGCAACCCGGCACCACCACCCGCCACCAGGACGCCCTCTGGCTGGGCCACGCCTGGGTGGACGGCCGTAAGACCGACCGCGACGTCCAGACCCTCGCCCGGCGCCTGAAGACCACCGGCATCCGGGACCTGTACGTCCACGCAGGCCCCCTGGAACATGACGGCACCCTCCCCAAGGCGTCCTACGCCAAAGCCCGTTGGCTGACCACGGCCCTGCACCGCGCGGCACCCGGCGTCCGCGTCCAGGCCTGGCTCGGCGACAAGCTGGCCAGTGAGGGCCCCGACGGGCTGCGTCCGGACCGGCCCGCCACCCGCGCCGCGATCCTCGCCTCCACCCGCCGGATCCTCGCCGCCGGCTTCCAGGGCGCCCACTTCGACCTGGAGCCCCTCCACTCCGGCGACAGGAACTACCTCGCCCTCCTCGACGACCTCCGCACGCTCACCCACGCCCACCACGCGCTGCTCTCCGTCGCCGCCCACCAGATCGACCCGCTCCCGGCCTTCCACTCCTTCTGGGGCGCGACCACCGGTCACCCCAAGTGGTGGTCGCAGTCCTACTTCGGGCAGGTGGCCCGCCGCGTGGACCAGATCGCCGTCATGTCGTACGACACGATGCAGCCGCTGCAGAGCCTCTACGGCGGCTACGTGGCCCAGCAGACGAGCCTCGCCCTGGAGGTCACCCCGGACACCACCGACCTCCTCATGGGCCTGCCCTTCTACCACGAGAACCGCTTCGGCCACTGGGCCCACGCGGAGACCGTCCCGGCCGCCGTGCGCGGTGTCCGCCTGGGCCTGTCCCGCACCGACCCCGACCGCGTCCGTTTCGGCGTCGCCCTGTATGTCGACTTCGCGGCCACGGAGGCGGACTGGCGGGCGTACGAGGAGAACTGGGTCACCGGCGGGACGACCAGCGGCATGCACATGTACGTGGTGGTGCCGGCCGTGGCGGCCGTGGCCCTGCTCGCGGCGGCCGGTGTCGCGTCCGCCACCACGGACTGGGTGCCGCCCCTGGCCCGCCGCAGGGTGCTGCGGCCAAGGCTGTGGGGGTACGGGACGCTGGTGACCGCGCTCGGGCTGGGCCTGTTCATGTTTCTGGGGCCGCTCGCCGACGCGGGGCTGTCCGCCCTGCCCCTCGCCGGCTGGATGCTGTTCCTGGGCGGGATGGGCGTCCAGTTCCTGGCCCGGCGTCCCGGACGCTCCGCTACGAAGACCTCCTCCTGATCTTCGAGCCCAGCCACACCAGCGGGTCGTACTTGCGGTCGACCGCCCGCTCCTTCAGCGGGATCAGGGCGTTGTCGGTGATCCTGATGCCCTCGGGGCAGACCTCCGTGCAGCACTTGGTGATGTTGCAGTAGCCGAGGCCGTGTTCGTCCTGCGCCGTGCGTTTGCGGTCCAGGCCCGTCTCGGCGGCCGCGTCCAGCGGGTGCATGTCGAGTTCGGCGATCCGCATCAGGAAGCGCGGGCCCGCGAAAGCGGTCTTGTTCTCCTCGTGGTCACGGACGACGTGGCAGGTGTCCTGGCACAGGAAGCACTCGATGCACTTGCGGAACTCCTGCGAGCGGTCCACGTCCTCCTGCATCATCCGGTACTCGCCGGGCCCCACGCCGGCCGGTGGCACGAACGCCGGGACCTCTCTCGCCTTCTGGTAGTTGAAGCCGACGTCCGTCACCAGATCGCGGATCACCGGGAAGGCGCGCAGGGGAGTCACAGTGATCGTCTCCGCGCGGTCGAAGACCGACATACGGGTCATGCACATCAGCCGCGGGCGGCCGTTGATCTCCGCCGAGCACGAACCGCACTTGCCGGCCTTGCAGTTCCAGCGCACGGCCAGGTCGGGCGCCTGGGTGGCCTGGAGGCGGTGGACGATGTCCAGGACCACCTCGCCGTCGTTGACCTCGACCTCGAAGTCCTCCAGGCCACCACCCTGTGCGTCGCCCCGCCACACCTTGAAGCGGGCCTCGTAGCTGCTCACTCGTACAGCTCCTCTTCGGCGAGGTACTTGACCAGCTCCTCCTTCTCGAAGAGGGCGAGCAGGTCCGGGCGGATGGGTTCGGTGGTCTCGCGGGTGAGGCGGATCTGACCGCGGCCGGGGTCGGTCGCCACGAGGCCGCCGGTGGGGTCGGTGAGGGCGCACAGGAGGTTCACGTTGCGCCAGGCGCGGTCCATCGTCGGATGGTCCTCGCGGGTGTGTCCGCCGCGCGACTCGGTGCGCTCCAGCGCGGCCCGTGCCACGCACTCGCTGACCAGCAGCATGTTCCTGAGGTCGAGGGCCAGGTGCCAGCCGGGGTTGAACTGGCGGTGGCCCTCCACGCCGGCCCGGCGGGCCCGCAGGCGCAGCTCGCCGAGCTTGTGCAGGGCCTGCTCCATCTCGCCCTCGCGGCGGATGATGCCGACCAGGTCGTTCATGGTCTGCTGGAGTTCCTGGTGCAGGGTGTACGGGTTCTCCGGCGGGCCCGCCTCGCCCTCCCGGTCCGTCTCCGCCGAGAACGGGCGCAGCGCCTCCGCCGCGGCCGTGTTGACCTGCGCGTCGTCCACCGGCGGGCGCTGGTACGCCAGCCCCTGCGCGTACTGCGCCGCGTGCCAGCCCGCCCGCCGCCCGAAGACCAGCAGGTCGGAGAGGGAGTTGCCGCCGAGCCGGTTGGAGCCGTGCATGCCGCCCGCCACCTCACCGGCCGCGTACAGGCCCGGCACGCCGCGCGCCGCCGCCGTGTCCGAGTCGACCGCGATGCCGCCCATCACGTAGTGGCAGGTCGGCCCGACCTCCATCGCCTCCGCCGTGATGTCGACGTCCGCCAGCTCCTTGAACTGGTGGTACATGGAGGGCAGCCGGCGCCGGATCACCTCGGCGGGCATCCGGGTGGACACGTCCAGGAAGACCCCGCCGTGCGGCGAACCCCGGCCCGCCTTCACCTCGGCGTTGATCGCGCGGGCCACCTCGTCGCGGGGGAGCAGCTCGGGCGGGCGCCGGTTGTGCTCCGGGTCGTCGTACCAGCGGTCGGCCTCCTCCTCCGACTCGGCGTACTTCTCCTTGAACACGTCCGGGACGTAGTCGAACATGAACCGCTTGCCCTCGGAGTTCCTGAGCACCCCGCCGTCGCCGCGCACCGACTCGGTGACGAGGATGCCCTTCACCGACGGCGGCCAGACCATGCCCGTCGGGTGGAACTGCACGAACTCCATGTTCAGCAGCGGCGCCCCGGCGAGGAGCGCGAGTGCGTGTCCGTCGCCCGTGTACTCCCACGAGTTCGACGTGACCTTGAAGGACTTGCCGATACCACCGGTCGCGATCACCACGGCGGGGGCTTCGAGGACGAAGAAACGGCCGGTCTCGCGGTCGTAGGCGAAGACCCCGGAGACACGCTCCCCGTCCTTCAGGACGCGGGTGACGGTGCACTCCTGGAAGACCTTCAGCCCGGACTCGTAGTCCCCGGTCTCCTTGAAGTCCTCCTGCTGCAGGGCGACGATCTTCTGCTGGAGGGTGCGGATCAGTTCCAGGCCCGTACGGTCGCCGACGTGCGCGAGGCGCGGATACTCGTGGCCGCCGAAGTTGCGCTGCGAGATCCGGCCGTCCTTCGTACGGTCGAACAGCGCACCCCAGGTCTCCAGCTCCCACACCCGGTCCGGGGCCTCCTGCGCGTGCAGCTCGGCCATCCGCCACTGGTTGAGGAACTTGCCGCCGCGCATGGTGTCGCGGAAGTGGACCTGCCAGTTGTCGTGCTCGTTGGCGTTGGCCATCGCCGCCGCGATGCCGCCCTCGGCCATCACGGTGTGCGCCTTGCCGAACAGCGACTTGCAGATCACCGCCGTACGGGCGCCCCGCTCACGTGCCTCGATCGCGGCCCGCAGTCCGGCGCCGCCGGCACCGACCACGACGACGTCCCACTCCTGGCGGTCGACCACGGACATCAGCTCAGTACCTCACTGGTCTCTAGAAGAAGCGGGGATCGGCGAAGACGCCGGACGCGACGAGATACACGTAGAAGTCGGCGAGCGCCACGCTCAGCAGCGACGCCCACGCCAGCTGCATGTGGCGGGCGTTGAGCCTGCCGACGAACCGCCACGCCTTGTAGCGCACCGGGTGTTTCGAGAAGTGCTTGAGCTTGCCGCCGACGATGTGCCGGCAGGAGTGGCAGGACAGCGTGTACGCCCAGATCAGCACGATGTTGACCAGGAACACCAGGGTGCCGAGCCCCATGTGGCCCCAGCGGTAGTGCGTGTCCCGGAACGCCAGCACGGTGTCGTAGGTCAGCACGCCGGCGACCAGCAGGGCGGCGTAGAAGAAGTACCGGTGGAGGTTCTGCAGGACCAGCGGGAAGCGGGTCTCTCCGGTGTACGTGCGGTGCGGCTCGGCCACCGCGCAGGCGGGCGGGGACGCCCAGAAGCTGCGGTAGTACGCCTTTCGGTAGTAGTAGCAGGTCAGCCGGAAGCCGAGCGGGAAGATCAGGATGATGATCGCCGGGGAGACGCCCCACCAGCTGCCGAACAGCTGCCAGTTCGGCCCGGCGTGCATGACCTTGCAGCTCTGCGCCAGGCACGGCGAGTAGAACGGTGAGACGTAGGGCGCCGCGTAGTAGTACACGTCGGCGAAGGCCCGCCAGGTCGAGTAGACGACGAAGGCCAGCAGACCGGCCGCGGTGACGGCGGGCGCCAGCCACCAGCGGTCGGTCCGCAGATGCGGGGCGGCGATCGCGGCGCGCGTACCGGTCCGTACGCCGCCGTTGTTCTGTTGGGGTTCCGTACCAGTAGCCAAGGGGGACTCCGGTCGGTCGGGGTTCAGGGGGCGCGGCGGTCGCGGGCGCCCAGGCCCTCGTCGTCCGAGTCCGTCCACAGGCTGATGTCGTACGGCGTGTCGGAGATGGTGACGAGGTCGGGCCGGCGCGGGGCGTCCGGCGCGGCGGTCGCCGCGCGCAGCAGCGCCAGGCTCTCGCGCAGATGGTCGGCGTCCAGTCGGACCCGGCGCATCTCCAGGCCGCCGCTGTCGAGCTGGTGCTCCAGGCGTCCCAGCGACCGGTACAGGTCGTCGAGGGAACGCTGGACCGAGGTGATGTCGTCGTGCACGGACATGACTTGCCCTCACTTCCGTGGGTCCGGCGAACCCTGGGCGGCAACGTTCATGCGCCTTGGAGTGTTGCGCGCCGCACCTGCCGGTGTGAAGGCATGTGCAGCGATTGGCGGAGGCGTACGGGTGCATCTCGGGTGGTGTTGCGCCGCACGGGTGGGGTTACCGCCCGTCGCCGCCGTGTCGCCCGCGGTTGCCGGATCCTTTCCTCTTCAGTGGGCCGCATAGATCTGATCAGCTCCATATACCGCCAAAGGTGATCAGCTCCATATACCGACAAATGTGAGCATAAAGCCAGTGGCTCCCCGGAGGTAGCAGAGATGTCCCATGACGGCGCCGGCGCCCGCTCGCGGCACCCCCAGCGGAGCGTCATGCGTTCGGTCACCTTTCTGACCGCCGGTGTGCTCGCTGTTCCCCTCCTCGCCGGATGCGGCTCCGACGACAAGCCCCCCAAGCCCCTCGCCGGGCAGGACATCGCCCCGGTGGCGCGTGATCTGGTCGTCGACGGCGGCACGCTGAAGTGGGCCGTCGACGCCGTCCCGGAGACCCTGAACACCTTCCAGGCCGACGCCGACGCGGGCACCACCCGGGTGGCCCAGGCCGTGCTGCCGTCGATGTTCCGGCTGGATGCCACCGGCCGGCCGGTGCCCAATCCCGCCTACCTGGAGTCGGCCAAGGTCATCGAGACCGAACCGCGCCAGGTCGTGCTGTACAAGCTGAACCAGCAGGCGGTCTGGAGCGACGGCCGGGAGATCGGCGCCGCCGACTTCGTCGCCCAGTGGCGCGCCCTGTCCGGCAGGAACAGCGCCTACTGGACCGCCCGCAACGCCGGCTACGACCGCATCGAGAAGATCGAACGCGGCGCCAACGACCTCCAGGTCCGGGTCACCTTCTCGCGCCCCTACGCCGACTGGAAGTCGCTGTTCTCCCCGCTGTACCCGAAGGACGTCATGGGCACCCCGGACGCCTTCAACGACGGTGCCCGCCGCAAGCTGACGGTCACCGCCGGCCCCTTCAAGGTGGAGAAGGTCGACCCCGCCGCGAAGGACGTGGTCCTCACCCGCAACCCTCGCTGGTGGGGCAGGCCCGCCAAACTGAACGAGATCGTGCTGCACGCCGTGGCCCGCGACCAGCGGGCGGTCGCGCTCGCCGACGGCAGCGTGGACCTGGCCGACGTCGATCCCGCCGACGCCGAGCGGATCGGGCTCGCCGCCCGCGGCACCACGAACCCGCTGCAGGGCTCCGGCAGGACCTCCCTGACGAAGCTGCGCTCCTGGGCGCTCGCGCACGGCTTCGGCTCCGACCGGGCCGGGGCGGGTCGGACGAAGCTGCGCACGGCCATCGCCGAGTACCTGGACGAGCAGCAGGCGCTGCGCGACGTCGAGGTCCGCAAGTCGCTGGAGCCCGCCTACACCCAGCTCGCCCTCAACGGTTCCGGGGGCCCCCTCGCCGACGAGCGCGTCCGCCGGGCCGTCGCCCGCGCCGTGGACCGCAAGGAACTGGCCAAACTGGTGCTCACCCCGCTCGGCCTGCCCGCCGTCCCGGTCGGCAGCCACCTCGCCCTGTCCGGGCAGGCCGCCTACTCCGACAACAGCGACGCGATCGGTGACCAGGACGCCAAGGCGGCGCAGGCGCTGCTGGCCGACGCCGGCTGGGTGCCGGGCGGCCCGGTCAAGGAGGAGAGGAAGGGCGAGAAGGCGGCGGGCTCCGAGGGTGATCACGGGAAGGGCAAGAAGGAGCAGGAGGACAAGTCCGACGGCGGTGACGACGGCGCGTACATCGTCGGCGAGGACGACAAGAGCGGGGACGGCAAGAGCGGGGACGGCAAGAGCGGGGACGGCAAGTCGGGGGGCCGCGACGACGGCGGGGACCGGCACATCGCACAGGGGGGCAAGCACGGGGGTGTGCCCGGTGCGTACGCCCCCAAGGGCACGGCCGCGCCGGCCGCCGCTCCGGCGGGCCTGCTCGCCAAGGACGGCAAGGCGCTCGCGCTCCGCTTCGTGCTGCCGTCCGGCGCCGGCTCCGAGGTGCTGAACTCGGTCGCCGTGCGGATCTCGGCGATGCTGGAGCGGCTCGGGATCCGGACGACGATCACCAAGGTCTCCGACGAGAGCTACTTCAAGGACCACATCGCCTCCGGCGACTACGACCTCGCGCTGTACTCGTGGCCGACCTCGGCGTTCCCGGCGACGGACGACCGGCCGGTCTACGCCAAGCCGGTACCGGCGGCGGACGGCTCCCTGAACGTCGAGCAGAACTACACACGCGTGGGGACCGACCAGGTCGACCAGCTCTTCGACCAGGCCGTGGCGACGCTGGACGAGGGTGAGGAGGTCTCCCTGATCCGCAAGGCGGACTCCAGGATCTGGGCCGCGGCGGGATCGATTCCCCTGTACCAGCGGCCCCAGCTGGTGGGTGCGCGGAAGAACCTGGTCAACGCCGGGGCGTTCGGTTTCCAGACACCGGTCTACGAGGACATGGGCTTCCTGAAGAAGGGGGCGAAGATCTCCCCCAGTCCCACGAAGTGACCTGCACGGAGATCGCCGTGTGGCCCTGAGAAGGCCGACTCACTCGGGGCCACGTACCATGGGGTGAGGCCGTGGCGTGTCCAGCCCGGCAGGGCCCGTGCGACACAGACGTACGCGCAGGGCGATCCTCACCACTCCGGGAGTACGGCAGCTTATGGCCACGCGCCACGACATCCGCAACGTCGCCATCGTCGCTCACGTCGACCACGGCAAGACCACCATCGTCGACGGCATGCTGAAGCAGGCCGGCGCGTTCGCCGCCCACCAGCTCGACTCGGTCGACGACCGCATGATGGACTCGAACGACCTGGAGCGTGAGAAGGGCATCACGATCCTCGCCAAGAACACGGCGGTCAAGTACCACCCGAAGGACGGCGGGGACCCGATCACCATCAACATCATCGACACCCCCGGCCACGCCGACTTCGGCGGCGAGGTCGAGCGCGGTCTGTCGATGGTCGACGGTGTCGTGCTGCTGGTGGACGCCTCCGAGGGTCCGCTGCCGCAGACCCGCTTCGTGCTGCGCAAGGCGCTCCAGCAGCGCCTGCCCGTCATCCTGTGCATCAACAAGACGGACCGCCCGGACTCCCGCATCGACGAGGTCGTCAACGAGACCTACGACCTCTTCCTGGACCTGGACGCGGACGAGGAGCAGATCGAGTTCCCGATCGTCTACGCCTGCGGCCGTGACGGCGTCGCCTCGCTGACCAAGCCGGCCGACGGCACCGTCCCGTCGGACAGCGACAGCCTGGAGCCGTTCTTCTCCACGATCCTGGAGCACATCCCGGCGCCGACGTACGAGGAGGACGCGCCGCTGCAGGCCCACGTCACCAACCTCGACGCCGACAACTTCCTCGGCCGTATCGCGCTGCTCCGCGTCGAGCAGGGCGAGCTGCGCAAGGGCCAGACGGTGGCCTGGATCAAGCGCGACGGAACCGTCAGCAACGTGCGCATCTCCGAGCTGATGATGACCGAGGCCCTCACCCGGAAGCCGGCGGAGAAGGCCGGTCCCGGTGACATCTGCGCCGTCGCCGGCATCCCGGAGATCATGATCGGTGAGACCCTCGCCGACACCGAGAACCCGGTCCCGCTGCCGCTGATCACGGTCGACGAGCCCGCGATCTCCATGGTCATCGGTACGAACACCTCGCCGCTGGTCGGCCGCGGCGGCACCGGCAAGGGCGCGGACGCGAAGGCGGCCGTGAAGGACCGCAAGGTCACCGCCCGCCAGGTCAAGGACCGCCTGGATCGCGAGCTGATCGGTAACGTCAGCCTGCGTGTCCTGGAGACCGAGCGTCCGGACGCCTGGGAGGTGCAGGGCCGTGGCGAGCTGGCACTCGCCATCCTGGTCGAGACCATGCGCCGGGAGGGCTACGAGCTCACCGTCGGCAAGCCGCAGGTCGTCACCAAGGACGTCGACGGCAAGGTCTACGAGCCGGTCGAGCGCATGACGATCGACGTGCCCGAGGAGCACATGGGCGCCGTCACGCAGCTCATGGGCGTCCGCAAGGGCCGCATGGACAACATGTCCAACCACGGCTCGGGCTGGGTCCGCATGGAGTTCGTCGTCCCGTCCCGCGGTCTGATCGGCTTCCGTACCGAGTTCCTGACCCAGACCCGCGGCACCGGCATCGGCCACTCCATCCACGAGGGCCACGAGCCCTGGTTCGGCACGCTGCAGACGCGCAACAACGGCTCGCTGGTCGCCGACCGCGCCGGTGCCGTCACCGCGTTCGCGATGACGAACCTGCAGGAGCGCGGTGTGCTGTTCGTGGAGCCGGGCACCGAGGTGTACGAGGGCATGATCGTCGGCGAGAACTCCCGCTCCGACGACATGGACGTCAACATCACCAAGGAGAAGAAGCTCACCAACATGCGGTCCTCGACGGCCGACGTGGCCGAGTCGATCGTGCCGCCGCGCAAGCTGTCGCTGGAGCAGTCGCTGGAGTTCTGCCGTGACGACGAGTGCGTCGAGGTGACCCCGGAGGCCGTTCGCATCCGCAAGGTCAACCTCGACCAGCGTGAGCGGGCCCGCGCCGCGAGCCGCGCCAAGCACGGCTGATCCAGGACCCGTTGAGCCCGGGTGCCCCCCATGGTGGGGGCACCCGGGCTTTTTGCAACCCGTTTTCGGGGCGCCTATGTCCGGCATGCGGAGACCGTTGCCCGATACCCATGTAACAAGTCCGTTTCGTGCCTTCTTCTGTCGAACACTTTGTCCAGATTTTGGAAGCTTCCGCGGCGATCCGTGACTGAATTGAGATCTACGGGCGGTGGTCGGTGGTCGACCCATGGCAGATAGTTAGCCGCGAAGCGCTCGGGTCAACGGGTCTCGCGCACTGTGGGGACAGTGCGTCGACTCGCGAGCACCAGGGGATGTCTGTCCCTCCGTCAGGGGTGTCGGAGGGGCGACGGAAACCCCCTCCTGTTGGTGAACGCGTGGAGTCACTCATACCTTGAAACGGACGAACCGTGACAAGTCCTATCGACATTGAGGGCGGCGGGACTTCGGTCGTCGTCGACGGCGAACCAGGGCCGGCGGCGAAGAGCGAAACCGTCAAGCTCGAGGGCCGGTCTCCCGGCCAGCTGATGTGGATGCGCTTCAGGCGCGACCGCACCGGTGTGATCTCGGCCTACGTCGTGGGCTTCTTCTTCCTGACCGGCCTGCTCGCCCCGCTGATCGCCAAGCTGTACGGCAAGAACCCGTACACGGTGTACGCGGACGAGCGTCCGGACCTCTTCGACAGTGCCGGCGTGCCGGTCCAGCCCAACGGCGGTATCAGCGGCGACTTCTGGTTCGGCCTCGAACCCGGCAACGGCTACGACGTCTTCACCAAGCTGGTCTACGGCATCCGCACCTCCCTGATGATCTCGGTCGCCGTCACCGTCGCCGTGGTCGTGACCGGCATCCTGCTCGGTGTCGCTGCCGGGTATCTCGGCGGCAGGACCGACTACTTCATCGGCCGGGTCATCGACTTCCTGCTCGCGTTTCCGGCCCAGCTGTTCTTCATCGCGAGCATGCCGGTCGTGGTCTCCCTCTTCGTCAGCCCGCGCGACGAGACACCGACCTACGTCCGGGTGGTGGCCCTGATCCTGGTCCAGTGGTTCCTGGGCTGGATGGGCCTCGGCCGGATCCTGCGCGGCACCGCACTCGCCCTGCGCGAGCGGGAGTTCATCGAGGCGGCCAAGGTCAGCGGGGCCTCGCCATGGCGGATCATCCGCAAGGAGATCCTGCCGAACATCGTCACCCCGCTGCTGGTGCAGTCGACGTATCTGCTGCCCAACTTCGTGACCGCCGAGGCCGGTCTGTCCTACCTGGGCGTCGGCATCGTCGAACCGACGCCGGACTGGGGGCAGATGTTCTCCAAGGCGTCCACCGAACTGGTGATGCAGAACGACATCACCTACATGTTCTTCCCCGGCGTCTCGATGATCGTCTTCGTCGTCGCGTTCAACCTGCTCGGGGACTCGGTCAGAGACGCCTTCGATCCCAAGACCGCGCGCTGACCTGGCACCACGTCAACCACACGGATCGTCACTTTTCACAGATGGGTGGGAAATTTCGTGATGAGTAGGGGCGGACGCCACGTATACGGCGCACTCTCCGTGCTCGCGGCCGGAGCTCTCGTGCTCACCGGTTGCAGCAAAGGCGGCAGCGACAGCAGCGCCAACGACAAGAAGGACCAGGAGAACGCCAAGCGACAGCAGGCGTCGATCAAGTTCGGTGGCGCGGCGGAGTCCACCGGCCCGGCGGCTCCCGTGCCCGGAGCCAAGTCGGGCGGCACCATGGAGGTGCTGCAGCGGGACTCGTACGCGCACCTCGACCCGGGCCAGATCTACGTCTCGGACCAGATGTCCGTCGCGCAGCTGCTGCACAGAGGCCTGACCGGCTACAAGTCCACGAGCGACGACGGCAGGAAGCACGAGGTGGTCGGCGACCTCGCCACCGACTCCGGGACCACCACCGACGGCGGCAAGACCTGGAAGTACACACTCAAGGACGGCATCAGGTTCCAGGACGGCACCCCGATCACGTCCAAGGACATCCGGCACAGCGTCGAGCGGCTCTTCGCGCCGTTCATCAACCAGGGCCCCGCCTACCTCCAGCAGTGGCTCGCCAACGCCTCCGGCGCCGACTACCGCAAGCTGCTGCCGGACGGGCCGTTCAAGGGCAAGCACCTGCCCGACTCCGTTCTGCAGACCCCGGACGAGAAAACCGTCATCTTCCACTTCAAGACCCCGCACCCCGACCTGCCCTACGCGCTGGCGATGTCCGGCTACGCGGTGGTCTCGGAGAAGGGGGACACCAAGCAGCGGTACGACAAGGCCCCGGTGGTCTCCGGCCCGTACAAGATCCAGTCGTTCAAGTCCGGCAAGTCGATGGTGCTGGTCAAGAACACCAACTGGGACCCGAAGACGGACCCGATCCGGCACCAGTACGTGGACCGGTTCAACATCACGTTCAACCAGCAGTACGAGACCTCCACCAAGGCCCTGCTGGCCGACAGCGGCGCCGACCGGACCGGCATCAGCTTCAACAACCAGGTCGACGCGGGCAACCTGTCCCAGGTCCTCAAGGACCCGAAGATGAAGTCCCGCACGGTCGGCGGCTACCAGCCGTACGTGGGCCAGATGAACATCAACATGAGCCACCCGGCCATGAAGGACAAGACGGTCCGCGAGGCCATCGCCTACGCCCTGCCGGTCACCCCGTTCCTGCGCGCCTACGGCGGCACCGACGCCATGGAGGTCGCGGGCGGCCTGATCTCCCCGACCGTCTCCGGCTACGACCCCTCCTTCGACCCGTGGGGCAAGAAGAAGAAGCCCGCCGGTGACCCGGACAGGGCCAGGGCGCTGCTGAAGAAGGCCGGCAAGCTCAACATGAAGCTGACCTTCGGCTACATCAACACCCCCGAGGGCCAGCAGTACTCCACCGCCATGGCGGCGGGCCTGAAGAAGGCCGGCTTCGACGTCCAGCGCCAGGAGATCCCCTCCGAGACCTACTACGACCAGGTCTCCAAGCTGAACAACAACTACGACATCTTCCACACCGCGTGGGGTGCCGACTGGCCGTCCGCCCTGACCGTGCTCCCGCCGCTGTACGACGGCCGTGTGATCGCCGACGGCGCGCAGAACTACTCGCAGGTCAACGACCCGAAGATCAACAGCGAGATCGACCGGATCAGCAAGATCACCGACCCGGTCAAGTCGGCGGCCGAGTGGGAGAAGCTCGACCAGTACATCGTCAAGGACGTCGTCAACGTCGTCCCGACCGCGTACTACAAGCAGGTCCAGATCGCCGGCTCCCAGGTCGGCGGTCTCGTCTACGACGACGTGATCGGCGGCGTCGACCCGCGTCGCCTCTTCATCAAGTAACCGTCCCCGCCCGGCACCCGGCGCGCTCCCGCGGAAGGAGCGCGCCGGGTACCGCCGAGGCCGCCGACGTCTGAGAGCTGCCCTGTCATGCTGCGCTTCCTCGTGCGCCGGTTCATCGGTGCAGTCGTCATTCTGTTCCTGCTGAGCATCGTCACGTTCGTGCTGTTCTTCGGGGTGCCCCGGGACCCGGCGCTGATGATGTGCGGCAAGACCTGCAACCCCGACAGCATCGCGAACATCCACCATGTGCTCGGCCTCGACAAACCCATCACCGAGCAGTACGGGATCTTCCTGCACAACCTTGTCATGGGCAGCAGCCAGTTCGCCCAGGGCCCCTGCCCCGCCCCCTGCTTCGGCTACTCGTACCACACCAACGAGCAGGTCTGGTCGACCCTGATGGACCGCCTGCCCACCACCGTCTCGCTCACCCTGGGCGCGGCCGTGTGCTTCCTGTTCGTCGGGCTCGGCACCGGGCTGCTCGCCGCCTGGCGGCGCGGCACGCTGATCGACAAGACGGCCACCGCGGGCGCCATGGTGATCAGCTCGCTGCAGATCTACTTCCTCGGCCCGCTGGCCCTGGCGATCCTCGTCTACCAGACCCACTGGTTCGACAAGCCCGCCTACAACGAGTTCACCCAGGACCCGGTCTCCTGGTTCGCGGGCCTGATCATCCCGTGGGTGATCCTCTCCACGATCTTCGCCGCGCAGTACACCCGTATGGCGCGGTCCTCGATGATCGAACAGCTCCAGGAGGAACACGTCCGCACCGCCCGGGCCAAGGGCATGTCCCGCAGATACGTGTTCTTCCGCTACGCCTGGCGCGGCTCGCTGATCCCGATCGTCACCATCTTCGGCATCGACCTGGGCTCGCTGTTCGGCGGCGCCATCATCACCGAGTACACCTTCGGCCTGCCCGGGCTCGGCAACCTCGCCGTCCAGTCCGTCTTCTTCAGTGACCTGCCGCTGCTGCTCGGCGTGATGCTCTTCTCCGCCAGCATGATCCTGCTGTTCAACATCATCGTCGACGCCGCCTACGCCTTCATCGACCCGCGCGTGCGGCTGTCCTAGGAGCACTGTCGTGACCACTCTGACCAAGCAGGCCGGTGCTCCGAACCCGGCCGGCACCGGTCCCCTGCTCTCGGTGCGGGACCTGCACGTCAGCTTCAAGACCGAGGACGGCGTCGTACGGGCCGTGGACGGGCTCTCCTTCGACCTGGAGCGCGGCAGGACGCTCGGCATCGTCGGGGAGTCCGGCTCGGGCAAGTCGGTGACCAACCTGACCATCCTCGGCCTGCACAACCCCATGTTCACCACGGTGGAGGGGGAAATCCTGCTGGACGGGCAGGAGTTGACCACGGCCCGGGAGTCCGAGCTGGAGAAACTGCGCGGCAACAAGGTCGCCATGATCTTCCAGGACCCGCTCACCGCGCTCTCCCCGTACTACACGGTCGGCCGGCAGATCGCCGAGCCGTACATGAAGCACAACGGCGCCTCCAGGAAGCAGGCCTGGGAGCGCGCCGTGGACATGCTCGGCAAGGTCGGCATCCCGAACCCCGCGGAGCGGGCGAAGGACTACCCGCACCAGTTCTCCGGCGGGATGCGCCAGCGCGCGATGATCGCCATGGCCCTGGTCTGCGACCCCGACCTGCTCATCGCCGACGAGCCGACGACCGCCCTCGACGTGACGGTGCAGGCGCAGATCCTGGACCTGCTGAAGGACCTGCAGCAGGAGTTCGGAACCGGCATCGTCTTCATCACCCACGACCTGGGGGTGATCGCCGACATGGCCGACGACATCATGGTGATGTACGCGGGCGGCGCGGTGGAGCGGGGCACGGTCGACGAGGTGCTCAGGTCCCCGCGCCACCCCTACACCTGGGGCCTGCTGAACTCGATGCCGCGCCTGGACTCCGACCTCGGTGCCCAGCTGTCCCCGATCCCCGGTTCGCCGCCCTCACTGCTCAACCCGCCGTCCGGCTGCCGCTTCCACCCCCGCTGCACCTTCCAGGACCGGGTCGAGGGCACGGGCCGCTGTGTGCGCGAGCGTCCACTGATGGCACCGGACCGGGCCTCCGCGTGCCATCTCACGGAGGAACAGAAGCGGACCGTCTTCATCGAGGAGATCAAGCCCCGTCTGGGCTAGGAGGACAGTGTCATGACAGAGGAGACGGCAGGGGAGATGACAGGGGAGAACGTCCTCACGGCCCCGCGTGAGCACGGCGCGGGCACGGACGGCGAGCCGCTGTTGCAGGTCTCGGGCCTGACCAAGCACTTCCCCGTCAAGGGCGGTTTCCCGATCCGCCGGACGATCGGCGCGGTCCAGGCCGTGGACGGGATCGACCTCGCCGTGCACGCCGGGGAGAGCTTCGGTCTGGTCGGCGAGTCGGGCTGCGGCAAGTCGACCACGGGCCGGCTGATCACCCGCCTCCTGGAGCCGACCGGCGGCACGATCACCTACCGGGGCCGTGACATCAGTCATGCCACCCGCAAGGAGCTCGCCCCGATCCGCTCCGAGATACAGATGATCTTCCAGGACCCGTACTCGTCGCTGAACCCGCGGCAGACGGTCGGCAAGATCATCTCGAGCCCGATGGAGATCAACGGGATCCAGCCCGAGGGCGGCAGGGAGAGGCGGGTCCGCGAACTCCTGGAGATCGTCGGCCTCAACCCCGAGCACTACAACCGCTTCCCGCACGAGTTCTCCGGCGGCCAGCGCCAGCGCATCGGTGTCGCACGGGCGCTGGCGCTGGAGCCGAAGCTGATCGTGGCGGACGAGCCGGTCTCGGCCCTCGACGTCTCCATCCAGGCACAGGTGGTGAACCTGCTCCAGGAGGTCCAGAAGGAACTGGGCATCGCGTTCCTCTTCATCGCCCACGACCTGGCCGTCGTCCGGCACTTCTCGCAGCGCGTCGCGGTGATGTACCTCGGCAAGATCATCGAGGTGGGTGACCGGGAATCCATCTACACCCGGCCGCGCCACCCGTACACCCACGCCCTGCTGTCCGCTGTCCCCGAGGTGAACCTCGCGACGGAGGACGCGGGCGGACGTGAGCGGATCCGCCTGGCCGGCGACGTCCCCTCGCCGATCTCCCCGCCCTCCGGCTGCCGTTTCCGCACCCGTTGCTGGAAGGCCCAGGACAAGTGCGCGACCGAGGAGCCACCGCTGATCCGGATCTCCGGCAACCGCGAGGGCCACCTGACGGCCTGCCACTTCCCTGAGGAGCCGACGATCGAGGCACGGGACGAGGACATCGTGCTGGACCCGGCCCTGGCGGCGTTGGAGGAGGGTGCGGGGGAGCAGTCGTAGAGCGAGCCGGTCCCCGCGGTCCGGTCGCGGGGCTGCCGGCGTCGAGCCCGTCAGGTCGGCCGGGCCACGGTGATGATCTCGGGGCTCCTGGGAGTGAGCGGCCCTCGCCCCCAGTCCCCGTACTGCTCCACAACCGTCAGCCCGGCGTCGGTCAAGAAGCCCTCCAGCGACTGCGTGTCCAGGAAGCGCAGGACGCTGCGGCACACCCGCGGGGCCGGCCAGCCGTCGCCGTCGTAGGTCTCCGTGAACCGCACCCGGCCCGCGTTGAGCCCGTCGCCCTGCACCTCGTGCCACACCCGCACCGGCGTCCCGTCGTCGGCGGTGATCTCGTGCACCCGCTCCGGGACCCATCGCTCCCAGGCGCGGGCGGCCGGATTGCGGGTCTCGAACACGAACCGTCCGCCGTCGGCGAGGGCCGCCCGGACCGCGCGCAGACAGCTGCGGATGTCCTCGTCGGGGACCAGCTCCTGGAAGGCGTGTCCGGTCATGACGACGAGGTCGAACTCGTTGTTCCACAGCCGGGTACGCATGTCGCCGAGCACCCAAGCGACGTCCGGTCGGGCCCGCCGCGCCTGGACGAGCATGGCGGCGGCCGGATCGAGCCCCATCAGCCGGCCCCGGTGCCCCTCGGCCCGGGCCCGCCGCAGTAACCGCCCGGTGCCGCATCCGATGTCCAGCACCGAGCGCGCCTCCCGCACCAGACCGAGGTAGAAGTCGTCACCCGGTCCCCAGGGGTTGAGGTGGTCGTAGAACGCGGCGAGCGTGAGATCTGTGAAGACATGATCTACCACCGCGGCAGTCTGACACACGTTGCTGAACGGTGCGTCAGGTTACGGTGCAGTTCTTGAGCCTTTTTCAACTCTTGGCCAGACAGGCGCAGGTGCGGGCTGACCGGGGAAGGTGCGCCGAATCCGCCCAGCACCAGGCCGAAGGCCCGCGTCTGGGGAGACGCGGGCCTTCGTTCCCTGGAAGCGGACGTCATGGGCTCGGGTCAAGGGGCCGGTGAAGTCCGTTCCGCAAGGGGCGGCTGACGGAAAAAGGGGTGTGTCAGGCCGCCGCCTCGGGGTCCTTGGAGAGGCGGTCCCCGGAGGCGCGGGGGGCAGGGACCGTCTCCGCCGTCTCCGGGTAGTGGCACGCCGTCAGGTGGCCGGGCTTGTTGCCCTCGGCCTGGACCAGCGGCGGTGCCTCGCTCGCGCACTTCTCCGTGGCCTTCCAGCAGCGGGTGCGGAACCGGCAGCCGGATGGCGGGTTGATCGGGGACGGGACGTCGCCGACCAGGCGGATGCGCTCGCGCGGCTCCGCGTCCACCGTCGCCTCGGGTACGGCGGACAGCAGGGCCCGGGTGTAGGGGTGGCGCGGGTTGCCGTACAGGTCGTCGCGGTCGGCGATCTCCACGATCTTGCCGAGGTACATCACCGCGACGCGCTGCGAGAAGTGGCGGACGATCGCGAGGTCGTGGGCGATGAAGAGGAACGCGATGCCCAGTTCCTTCTGGACCTTCTGCAGCAGGTTGACGACCTGGGCCTGGATGGAGACGTCGAGGGCCGAGACCGGCTCGTCCGCCACGATCAGCTTCGGCTCCAGGGCCAGCGCCCGTGCGACACCGATGCGCTGGCGCTGGCCGCCGGAGAACTCGTGCGGGAAGCGGTTGTAGTGCTCGGGGTTGAGGCCGACGATCTCCAGGAGTTCGCGGACCCGCCTCTCCCTGCCGCCCTCGGGCTGGATCCCGTTGATCTCCATCGGGCTCGAGATGATCTTGCCGACCGTCTGCCGCGGGTTCAGCGAGGCGTACGGGTCCTGGAAGATCATCTGGATCTCGGAGCGGATCGGGGCGAGCTGCCGGCGGTCCGCGTGCGTGATGTCCTGGCCGCGATAGGTGATCTTACCGCCGGTCGGCTCCAGGAGGCGGGTGATCAGCCGGCCCGTGGTCGACTTGCCGCAGCCCGACTCGCCGACGAGGCCCAGGCTCTCGCCCTCGGCCACCTGGAAGTCCAGGCCGTCGACCGCCTGCACGGCGCCGACCGTACGGCGGATGGGGAAGCCTCCCTTGATCGGGAAGTGCTTGGTGAGCCCGGAGACGTCCAGGAGGGGGTTCGTGTTGCTCATGGTGTGAAGTCCCGTCTGGTATCCGTCAGTTGTGCCGGGTTGCGGCGAAGTCGGCGAACAGTTCCCGCTTCTGGTCGGGGGTGAGGTGGCAGGCGGAGCCGCGGCCCTCGGCCACCTCGAGCTCGGGGCGGCCGGTCGAGCACAGACCGTCGGCGACCTTCTCGGCGAACCCGCAGCGCGGGTGGAAGCGGCAGCCGGACGGCGGGTTGAGCAGCGAGGGCGGCGAACCGGGGATCGGCGTCAGCGGCACGTCCACCGGGCCGTCCAGGCTCGGCATCGAGTTCAGCAGGCCGAGGGTGTAGGGATGGTCCGGGGCGCTCAGCACCTGCTTCTTGGTGCCGCGCTCCACGCACCGGCCGCCGTACATCACCAGCACGTCGTCCGCGATGTCGGCGATCACGCCCAGGTCGTGCGTGATGAAGATGATCGCGGTGCCGAACTCCTGCTGGAGGTCCTTGAGCAGGTCCATGATCTGGGCCTGCACCGTCACGTCGAGGGCGGTCGTCGGCTCGTCGGCGATGAGCAGCTCGGGGTCGCAGACCAGGGCCATGGCGATCATCGCGCGCTGGCGCATACCGCCGGAGAACTGGTGCGGGTAGTCGTCCACGCGGGTGTCGGGCTGGGGGATGCCGACCCGGCGGAGCATCTCGATCGCACGGGCCCGGGATTCCTTCTTGGAGGCGCCGGTGTGCTTGCGGTACGTCTCGGCGATCTGCGCGCCGATGGTGTGGTACGGCGAGAGCGAGGCCAGCGCGTCCTGGAAGATCATGGACATCTTGTTGCCGCGCAGCTTCTCCAGCTCGGACTCGGAGGCGCTGATCAGCTCCTTGCCGTCGAGCAGGATCTCGCCGTCCATCGTGGTGTTCCGCGGGTCGTGCAGACCCAGGATCGCCATGTTGGTGACGGACTTGCCGGAGCCGGACTCACCGACGATGCCGAGGGTCTTGCCCTTCTCCAGGTCGAAGGACAGCCCGTCGACGGCCTTGACGACGCCGTCCTCGGTGGAGAAGTGGACCCGGAGGTCGCGCAGGGAGAGGAAGGGGGTGCTCATGATCTCTCCTTAGGCGAGGCGCACGCGCGGGTCGACGAGGGCGTACACGGCGTCGACGATGATGTTGGAGACGACGATGGCGGCAGCGGCGACCAGGACGACGCCGAGCAGCACCGGCAGGTCGTTGGTGCCGACGGCCTTCACCGAGAGCGTACCGATGCCCTGGAGGCTGAAGGTCCACTCGGTGATGATCGCGCCGCCGAGCAGCTGGCCGAGGTCGAGGCCGAAGATGGTGATGATCGGGCCCATCGCGCCGCGCCAGGCGAAGCGGAAGAACACCGCCCGTCGGGACAGTCCCTTGGCGCGGGCCGTACGGACGTAGTCCTCGCTGAGCGACTCGACCATCTGGGAACGCGTCATACGGGTGTAGTTGGCGGTGAAGATCAGCGACAGCACCAGCCACGGCACCAGCAGGCCGCTGAACCACTTGCCCGGGTCGTCGGTGAACGGTGTGTAGTTGGCGCGGTCCATGAGGTGCCACTGGTCCACGAGGAGGTACGTGGCGAGGACACCGACGACGAAGATCTGCATCGAGGACGCGACCAGCGAGGCCGAGCTGGCGACCTTGTCGAGGGCCTTGCCCTGCTTCACCGCGGCCAGCATGCCCGTGCCGACACCGAAGAGCAGGAAGACCACGGAGCTGCCGAGAGCGAGCGAGAGTGTGGTCGGGAAGCGGTCCTCGATGGTGGCCATGACCGGCTCGCGGTTCTGGAACGAGTAGCCGAGGCATGGCGCGTCGCAGCGGCCGTACGAGGTGTAGTCACGCCCCACGAACAGGCCCTTGAGCCAGTCCCAGTACTGCACGGGGAGCGAGTGGTCGATCCCCAGGTTCTTCTTCACCAGGGCCAGGGTCTCGGGTGTGCAGACCTTGCCGCACGCGATGCGGGCGGGGTCGCGCGGAGCGGCGTAGAACAGGACGAACACCAGGGCGCTGATGATCAGCAGGATCACAGCGGCGCCGAGGGTCCGGCGGATGAGGAAGCGGAGCATGGCAGTTGGGTTTTCCTGACGGATGCCGTAGGGGGTTGAGAGGGCGGGGCGGCACCGGGGCCGCCCCGCCAGGGGTCGTACGTCAGGCCTTCACGAAGGTCTTGTACAGCAGGGTCGAGGCGAACTGCGGGTCCATCTGGGCGCCGCCGACCTTCGAGCCGTGCAGGTAGTAACGGCGCTGGAAGGTCTCGGGGATGATCGGCGCGACCTCCTTCATGATCCGCTTGTCCAGCGCGGCCCAGGCCTTGCCGGCCTCCTGCTGGTCGGCGATCACCGCGTTCTTCTTGATCCCGTCGTTGATCCAGCTGATGTTGGTCTGCGAGATGTTGTTCTGGCCGTTGCCGATGGCGGCGCCGTCGAACAGCGGCTGGATCACGGTGTAGGCGGTCGGCCAGTCCGGGGACCAGCCGAACCACATCACGTCGTAGCTGTTGTCGATCTGCTGGATCTGGTCGTAGTACGTGGTCTGGTCGATCGGCTTCATGACCGGCGTGAAGCCGGCCGCCTTCAGCGCGTTCTCGATGACGACCTTGGTCTTCATGTAGGTCGGGTCGTTCGGGAAGGCGTAGACGACCTTCACACCCAGCTTGCCGGCCTCCTTCAGGAGCGCCTTGGACTTCTCCGGGTCTCCCTGCGGCTTGGTGTTCTTGCCGTAGAGGTCGTACTTCTCGTACCCGATGAGGTCCGGGCTCATGATCGAGGTCGCGAAGTCGCCGGCGGTCGGGCCGCCGTAGATCTGCCGGATCTGCTGCAGCGGCCAGGCGTGGTTCAGGGCCTGGCGGACCTTCAGGTCGGTGACGCGCTTGGTGTTGATCGCGTAGTAGTACAGGCCGGTGAGGAGGCCGTTGAAGGTACGCGCCTTCAGCTGCGGGTCGGTGAGCACCTTCTGGATGCGCTCGGCCGGGACTTCCTTGTAGATCGACACCGCCTGCTTGTCGTTGCCCTGGTCCGCGATGAAGCGGTCGGTGGACTCCAGGATCGTGATGCCGAAGGTGAACTCGAAGCTGTCCGGGTAGGCGTTGCGGATCGAGTCGGTCGCCGGGTCCCAGTGCGGGTTGCGGACCAGGACCATCGACTTGTCGGTGGTGTGCGCCTTGATCTTGTACGGACCGCAGGCGACCGGCCGCTTGTCGTACTTCTCCTTGGTGTCCAGCTTCGGCGAGGTGGCGGCGTACGAGTGCATCCCCAGCGTGAAGTTGAAGTCCGGCTTGGGCTCGGCCAGGTGGAAGGTGATCGTGCGCTTCGCCTTGTCGGTGACGATCGAGTCGAGGTGCTTGCCCTTGTACGGGCCCTCGTACGCGTCACGCCACTTGGCGCCCTTGCCGGTCAGCGCCATCTGGACGTAGGTGGCGGACTCGGTGATGAACGGGGCCCACAGGCGCTCGATGCCGTGGCGCACGTCCTCGACGGTCAGCTCGCTGCCGTCCTCCCACTTCAGACCCTCCTTCAGCGTGAAGGTCCAGGTCTTGTTGTCCTTGGAGGCGGTGCCGGTGTCGGTGGCGAGGTCGCCGACCAGCGTCTGGTGACCCTGGGAGTCGGTCTTGTAGCCGGTCAGGCAGCGGTGCAGGAGCAGCGCGGCCGAGGAGTTGTACGCGTAGTAGATGCGCTGCGGGTCCAGGTGGGAGAAGTCCTGCGGCGACAGGCCGTAGATCGTGCCGCCCTTCTTCGCACCGGGGATCTCCGGGGCCGGGCCGGTCGAGTCGGCCTTGGTGCCGATGGCGACCTTGGCGGCCGTGTAGGAGGTGGCACCGTCGGTCGGGCTGCCGTTGCCGCCCCCGCCGCCGCTGCTGCACGCGGACAGCAGCGTCGAGCCTGCGGCCGCGACAGAGGTGGCGATGACGAAGTTTCTGCGGGAGAGAGACATGGCTGACCCGTTCGTAGTGGAGGAAGAGAGGTGCTTGCGCCTGGCCGGGCCCCGTCGCCCGGCCGGGGCGGAACTCAGCGCTTGGTCTTCGGGTCCAGGGCGTCGCGGACCGAGTCGCCGAGGAGGTTGAAGGCGACGACGAAGATCACCATGGCCAGGCCCGGGAAGAGCATGAAGGTGATGTCGTCCTGGTAGACCTTGGCGCCGTTCTGGATCATCACGCCCCAGTCGGGGGTGGGGTCCGAGAGGCCGACGCCGAGGAAGGCGAGGGCCGCTTCCGTGGTGACGTAGGTCGGCAGGAGGAGCGTTGCCTGGATGAGGATCGGCGTCCACAGGTTGGGCAGCAGTTCCTTGAAGATGATCCGGGCCGGGGAGGCGCCGGTGACCTTGGCCGCCTCCACGAACTCGCGCTCGCGCAGGGCGAGTACCTCGCCGCGCAGCAGACGCGCGATGGAGGCCCAGCCGAAGGCCGTCATCACGAGGATGAGGCTGGTGACGGTCAGCCAGACCGGGGTGTTGTCGGTCGGCGGGACGAAGATCGCGATGACCACCGGCCAGAAGGCGATGAAGAACAGCGTCTGCGGGAACGCCAGCAGGATGTCGATCACGCGGCCGACGAGGTAGTCCGTCTTGCCGCCCAGGTAGCCGGCGGTGATGCCGATGACGACGCCGAACAGGGTCGTCAGCAGGGCGGCGGCGGTGGCGATCAGCAGCGAGTTGCGGATGCCGTACAGCAGGAAGGTGAAGACGTCCCGCCCGAGCTGCGGCTCGATGCCGAACCAGAAGTCGGAGCTGATGCCGCCGTTGGGCTTGATCGGGTAGTTGAACTGGTTGAGCAGGCCCGGGATGTTCATGCCGTACGTGGTGTACGGGTCCTTGCCGTACATCTTGGCGATCAGCGGTGCGGCGATGCCGACGACGAAGAAGAAGATCACCACGAAGGCGGATATGACGCCCGTCCGGTCCCGCTTGAAGCGGGTCCAGGCCAGCCGTCCCGGAGAGCGGCTCTCGGTGCCCTTCGGGTTGGCGGGCTTCGCCGATGCGGCGCTGTCTTCGTCGGTCACCTCGAGTGGGGCGGCCGGGGAAGGAGATGCGGGGGTCATGATGCTCCGTGCCCTGTGGTCAAGGCTCCGCAGGGCGCTCCCCTACGGGCTACGCCGGACTTTTTCAACGCAATTCATTCAAGGTCAATAAATTCTCGATCGCCTTGGTTGCGTCTTTACGTTCTTTGCTCAGACTTGACTGTTCCGTAGCTACGCGGGTAGCACGCTGTAATCAATCCGTGCTTCACATCGGACCAACTGGACCAATCAGGCAATGAGTTCGATATGCGGACGGTAGTGTGTCGAAATGCGTACATCGGCACGTCGCAATCCAACGTTTCGGCAACGTTGCGCGGAGATCTGTTGCGCCATCCGCGGAAGATCGTCCGCGCTCGCCCAGGTGGCTGTCTGCATTCGGATGACCTGTCCCCCTAAAGGCCCCTCAATCCGGCGACGGGCATGCGATACGCGCCGTGTGAGCCGATATTGACCCGTATCGGATCCGATAGTGGCCGGTATCGGATCGGTGAGCGCGGAGGAGGCACTGCATGCGTGGAAAAGCGCACGCCGGATGGGCCGCCTGCGCGATCGCCGCGGGGCTGACGGTCACCGCCTGCGGGGGCGGCGGCGGGTTCGGCGGCCCCGGCGTGCTGACCTCCTCCTGGAGCGACCCGCAGAACCCGCTGGAGCCCGCCAACACCAACGAGGTGCAGGGCGGCAAGGTCCTCGACATGATCTTCCGCGGCCTGAAGAAGTACGACCCGAAGACCGGCAAGGCCCGGAACATGCTCGCCGAGCGCATCGACACGCCGGACTCGCGGCACTTCGCCGTCACCGTCAAGAACGGCTGGAGGTTCAGCAACGGCGAACCGGTCACCGCCCGGTCCTTCGTGGACGCCTGGAACTACGGGGCGAGCCTGCGCAACAACCAGAAGAACGCGTACTTCTTCGGCTACATCGAGGGCTACGACAAGGTCCACCCCGACAACGGCGCGCAGACCGCCGACACCCTGTCCGGGCTCAGGGTCACCGGCCCCAGGACCTTCACCGTCACCCTCGACCAGAAGTTCTCCAGCTTCCCCGACACCCTCGGCTACGCGGCCTACGTCCCCCTCCCGCGCGCCTTCTTCACCGACCACGCGGCCTGGGTGAGAAAACCGGTCGGCAACGGGCCCTACCAGATCGAGTCGTACACCAAGGGCTCCGCGATGAACCTGAGGAAGTGGGACGCCTACCCCGGCCCCGACCCGGCCCGGAACGTCGGCGTGACCCTGCTGGTGTACACCGACAGCGGCACCGCGTACACCGACGTGCTGGCCGGCAACCTCGACCTCGTCGACGACGTGCCGGCCAGCCAGCTCAAGAACGTCGTGACCGACCTGAACGGCCGCTACATCAACACCCCGGCCGGCATCCTGCAGACCCTGGCCTTCCCCTACTACGACCCGAAGTGGAACACCAGCGGGGCGCGGAAGGTCCGCACGGGCCTGTCCATGGCGATCAACCGGAAGCAGATCACCGAGACCATCTTCCGGAACACCCGCACCCCGGCCACCGACTGGACCTCCCCGGTGCTCGGCGCGGCCGGCGGCTACAAGCCCGGCCTGTGCGGCCACGCCTGCGACTACGACCCGGCGCAGGCCAGGAAGCTCATCCAGGAGGGCGGCGGGATCCCCGGGGGCCGGCTGACGATCACCTACAACGCGGACACCGGCTCGCACCGCCAGTGGGTGGACGCCGTCTGCAACTCCATCAACAACGCCCTCGGCAACGACCGGGCCTGCGTCGGCAACCCGATCGGCACCTTCGCCGACTTCCGCAACCAGACCACCCATCAGAAGATGTCCGGTCCCTTCCGGGCCGGCTGGCAGATGGACTACCCGTTGATCCAGAACTTTCTGCAGCCGCTGTACTACACGGGCGCCTCCTCCAACGACGGCAAGTGGTCCGACAAGCGGTTCGACCGGCTCGTCGACCGGGCCAACGCCGAGACCGACCAGGCCACGGCCGTCAGGCTCTTCCAGCAGGCCGAGGAGGTCGTCCGCGACACCATGGCGGCCATCCCGCTCTGGTACCAGAACGGCAGCGCCGGCTACACCTCCCGGCTCTCCCACGTGGCGCTCAACCCCTTCAGCGTGCCGGTCTACAACGAGATCAAGGTCGGCTGAGCCGCATGGGGCGCTACGTCGCGAGGCGGCTGCTCCAGATGATCCCGGTGTTCTTCGGGTCGACGCTGCTGATCTTCCTGATGGTGAACGTGATGGGCGACCCCATCGCCGGTCTGTGCGGGGAGCGGGCCTGCGACCCGGCGACGGCCGCCCAGCTGGAGCGGGAGTTCGGCTTGGACAAGCCGCTCTGGCAGCAGTACGTGACCTACATGGGCAACATCCTGACCGGCGACTTCGGCACCGCCTTCAACGGCCAGGAGGTCACCGAGCTGATGGGAGCGGCGTTCCCCGTCACCATCCGGCTCACGATCGTCGCGATCCTCTTCGAGATCGTCGTCGGCGTGACGCTGGGCGTGCTGACGGGCATGCGGCGCGGCCGGCCCGTCGACACCGGGGTGCTGCTGGCCACCCTGGTGGTGATCTCCGTCCCCACCTTCGTCACCGGTCTGCTGCTCCAGCTGCTGCTCGGCATCAGATGGCAGTGGATCAGCCCGTCCGTGCGCTACGGCGGTTATGACGAGCTGATCCTGCCCGGCCTGGTCCTCGCCTCCGTCTCCCTCGCCTACGTCACCCGGCTGACCCGCACCGCCATCGCGGAGAACAAGCGGGCCGACTACGTCCGTACCGCGATCGCCAAGGGGCTGCCCCGGCGCCGGGTGATCGTCCGGCACCTGCTGCGCAACTCCCTGATTCCCGTGGTCACCTTCATCGGTGCCGACATCGGCGCGCTGATGGGCGGAGCGATCGCCACCGAGCGGATCTTCAACATCCATGGCGTCGGCTTCCAGCTCTACCAGGGCATCCTGCGCCAGAACACCCAGACGGTGGTCGGTTTCGTGACCGTCCTCGTCCTGGTCTTCCTCGTCGCCAACCTCCTCGTCGACCTCCTGTACGCCGTACTCGACCCGAGGATCCGCTATGCCTGAGCAGCCGTACGAGCCCGAGGGCGCGATCGCCGGGACCGGCATGGGCGGTGCGATGGACCTGGGCGCGAGCGAGGCGGCCACGCTGGAGCGGACGCCCGGGGGGCCGGAAGGCACCGGGCCGTCCGGCAGGCCCCGCTCCCTGTGGTCCGACGCCTGGCGGGACCTGCGCCGCAACCCGGTGTTCCTGATCTCCGCCCTGGTCATCGTCTTCCTCGTCCTCATCTCCCTGTGGCCCTCGGCGATCGCCTCCGGCAGCCCCCTGAAGTGCGACCTCGCCAGGGCCCAGGACGGGCCGGGGCCGGGCGCGCCCTTCGGATACGACGGCCAGGGCTGCAACGTCTACACACGCACGGTGTACGGCGCCCGTACGTCCGTCACGGTGGGCGTGCTGGCGACCCTCGGGGTGGCCGTCGTCGGGGCGGTACTGGGCGCCCTCGCCGGTTACTTCGGCGGCGTCTGGGACTCGGTCCTGTCCCGGATCACCGACATCTTCTTCGCGATCCCGGTGGTCCTGGGAGGCCTCGTCCTGCTCTCGGTGGTGACCAGCAACACGGTCTGGCCGGTGATCGGCTTCATGGTCCTGCTGGGCTGGCCGCAGATCAGCCGGATCGCCCGCGGCTCGGTGATCACCGCCAAACAGAACGACTACGTCCTGGCCGCCCGCGCCCTCGGCGCCTCCGACTCCCGCATCCTGCTGCGCCACATCGCCCCGAACGCCGTCGCCCCGGTGATCGTGGTGGCGACCATCGCCCTCGGCACCTACATCGCGCTGGAGGCGACCCTGTCGTACCTCGGAGTGGGACTGAAACCGCCCAGCGTCTCCTGGGGCATCGACATCTCCAACGCCTCCCCGTACATCCGCAACGCCCCCCACGCCCTCCTGTGGCCCTCGGGCGCCCTGGCCGTCACGGTCCTGGCCTTCATCATGCTCGGCGACGCCATCCGCGACGCCCTCGATCCGAAGCTGAGGTGATGGCGGGTGCTGCGATGTCGCGTTCCGCGGGTGGGCCGGGCCGTCGGGGGCGGGGGCGGGAGGTATGGGTGTCGGCGTGGGTCTGCCGGGGCGCGGGGAAGCGCCGGCGGTCAGGGTGTCCGCCCTCGTCATGCTCGGCGACGCCCTCCGCGACGCCCTCGATCCGAAGCTGAGGTGACGGCCGTGCCATGGGAAGTGCGGGACGTGTGTGGGGTGTTCGGAGTCCGCGGCGCCTTCGATCCGAAGACGAGGTGAGGGTGGGGTGTTGCTCGAAGTGCGGGGCCTGCACGTGGAGTTCCGGACGCGGGACGGGGTGGCGCATGCCGTCAACGGGGTGAGCTACGGGGTCGACGCCGGGGAGACCCTGGCCGTGCTCGGGGAGTCCGGGTCGGGCAAGTCCGTCACCGCGCAGGCCGTCATGGGGATCCTCGACATGCCGCCGGGGAGGATCACCGGGGGCGAGATCCTGTTCCAGGGGCGGAACCTGCTCACCCTGAAGGAAGAGGAGCGGCGGAGGATCCGGGGCGCCGGGATGGCGATGATCTTCCAGGACGCCCTGTCGGCCCTCAACCCCGTCCTCTCCGTCGGGGACCAGCTCGGCGAGATGTTCGTCGTGCACCGCGGGATGTCGAAGAAGGACGCGCGAGGCAAGGCCGTCGAGCTGATGGAGCGGGTGCGCATCCCGGCCGCCGCCCAGCGCGTCCGCGACTACCCCCACCAGTTCTCCGGCGGCATGCGCCAGCGCATCATGATCGCCATGGCGATGGCCCTGGAACCGGCGCTGATCATCGCCGACGAGCCCACCACCGCCCTGGACGTCACCGTGCAGGCCCAGGTCATGGACCTGCTCGCCGAGCTGCAGCGCGAGTACCACATGGGGCTCATCCTCATCACCCATGACCTGGGGGTCGTGGCGGACGTCGCCGACCGGATCGCCGTGATGTACGCCGGGAAGATCGTCGAGTCGGCACCCGTGCACGACATCTACAAGGCGCCCGCCCACCCCTACACCCGCGGCCTGCTGGACTCCATCCCCCGCCTGGACCAGAAGGGACAGGAGCTGTACGCCATCAAGGGCCTGCCGCCGAACCTGATGGACATCCCGCCCGGCTGCTCCTTCCACCCGCGCTGCCCGATGGCGAGGGACGTCTGCCGCACCGGCGAACCCCCGCTGTACGAGGTCTCCGGCGTACGCGCCAGTGCCTGCCACTTCTGGAGGGAGTGCCTGGATGACCGCGACCGCTGAGCCGATCCTCGACGTGACCGGGCTGGTCAAGCACTACCCGCTCACCCACGGCATCCTGTTCAGGAAGCAGGTCGGATCGGTGAAGGCCGTCGACGGCGTCGACTTCACCCTCGGCAGGGGCGAAACCCTCGGCATCGTGGGGGAGTCGGGCTGCGGCAAGTCGACCGTCGCGAAGATGCTCTGCCATCTCGAACGCCCCACGGCCGGCTCCATCCGGTTCAAGGGAGAGGACATCACCCGGCTGTCCGGCAAGGCCCTCAAGGCGGTCCGCCGCAACATCCAGATGGTCTTCCAGGACCCGTACACCTCCCTCAACCCCCGTATGACGGTCGGGGACATCATCGGGGAGCCGTACGACATCCACCCCGAGGCCGCGCCCAAGGGTGACCGCCGCCGCCGGGTCCAGGAGCTCCTGGACGTGGTCGGCCTCAACCCGGAGTACGTCAACCGCTATCCGCACCAGTTCTCCGGCGGTCAGCGCCAACGCATCGGCATCGCACGGGGGCTGGCCCTGCGCCCCGAGGTGATCGTCGCCGACGAGCCGGTGTCCGCGCTGGACGTCTCGGTCCAGGCCCAGGTGATCAACCTGCTGGACCGCCTCCAGTCGGAGTTCGACCTCTCCTATGTCTTCATCGCCCACGACCTGTCCGTCGTCCGGCACATCTCCGACCGGGTGTGTGTGATGTACCTCGGGCGGATCATGGAGACCGGCCGGGACGCCGAGATCTACGACCACCCCACGCACCCCTACACCCAGGCGCTGCTCTCGGCGGTCCCGGTCCCGAACCCCGAGGCACGCGAACACCGTGAGCGGATCATCCTCACCGGCGATGTGCCGTCCCCGACGAACATCCCCTCCGGCTGCCGCTTCCGCACCCGCTGCTGGAAGGCGCAGGAACGCTGTGCCCGCGAGGTCCCGGCCCTCGCGGTACCGGCCGCCTTCCGCGACACGTCCGGCCCGGCGGCCCACGCCTCGGCCTGTCACTTCGCGGAGGAGCGGCGGGTGGTGCCGACGGAGGGCGGTGAGTACGGCAACGGGCCGGGATGACATGGTGCATCCCGGCCCGTTCACGGCACCCGCACGGCCGTACGCTGATCAGCCTCCCGCGTCCGTATATCGGTACCGCTTCCGTGAAGTTGCCTGGGTGTTAACGCGGTTGGCGGTCATTTTCCCGGCTGGGGCAGTGCGCGCCGGAGGAAGTCCAGCTGCAGTCGCAGCAGGTTCTCCGCGACGGTCTCCTGCGGGGTCATGTGCGTCACCCCGGACAGCGGCAGGACCTCGTGCGGGCGGCCCGCGGCGAGCAGGGCGGAGGACAGCCGCAGGGAGTGGGCGACGACGACGTTGTCGTCCGCCAGCCCGTGGATGACCATCATCGGGCGGTGCGGCTCGGCCGGGTCGACCAGTCCCGCGTCGTCGATCAACGAGTTGCGGCGGTAGACCTCCGGCTGTTCGTCCGGGTGGCCGAGGTAGCGCTCCTGGTAGTGGGTGTCGTACAGGCGCAGATCGGTGACCGGGGCGCCGACGACCGCCGCGTGGAAGACGTCCGGGCGGCGCAGCACCGCCAGCGCCGCCAGATAGCCGCCGAAGGACCAGCCGCGGATCGCCACCCGGCCCAGGTCCAGCGGGAAGTCCCCGGCGAGCGCGTGCAGCGCGTCCACCTGGTCCTGGAGCACGACGGCCGCCAGCTCGTCCCGGACCGCCTTCTCCCAGGCCGGCGAGTGCCCCGGTGTGCCGCGTCCGTCCGCCACGATCACCGCGAAACCCTGGTCGGCGAACCACTGCGAGGTGAGGTGGGGGTTGTGCGCCGCGACCACCCGCTGGCCGTGCGGGCCGCCGTAGGGGTCCATCAGGACGGGCAGGGGTGTGTCCCCGTGGTAGTCCCGTGGCATAAGCACGGCGCACGGAATTCGGCGTGCGCCCCCCTGGGTGAGGGTCACACGCGGGGACATACCGGGATCTTCGGCGTACGACCGGACAGTCGTCGCTGGTTTTCCGTCACGCAGCACCTGGACACGGGTGCCCGGCCTGTCCAGGCTCGCCGACACGAGCACCGTCACGCCCCCTGCGCGCACCGCCGAGTGCACGCCGGGCTCCTGCGACACGCGCTCCACGCCCAGCTCGTTCACCCGGTACACATGGACCTCGCCGGTCTCCGGCTCCTGTGCCTCCGTGCCCGCCGAGGCGGAAACCAGCACGTCGTCGGCGCCCACGTCCAGTACCGCGCGCAGATGCAACTGGCCGCTGGTCAACGGCCGTTCACCGACCGCCAGCACTCGGGCGCCACCTTCGTCCGCGATCCGGACAAGCTGCCCGGAGGGGCTCCAGCAGGGCACTCCGGCGAACAATTCAAGCCAACTTGGATCTTCGTCCGCGTGCACCATGCGCGTCGCCCCGGTCTCCGGGTCCACCGCCAGGAACAGCTGGCTTCGCTGGTCCCGCGCCTGCACCAGCACCAGCGGTGCACCCGCCGCTGACCAGTGCACATGTGCCAGATACGGATAGCGGGCCCGGTCCCACGCGACTTCCGTGCGCTCCCCGTCGAGCCCGAGCAGGAACAGCCGTACGTCCGCGTTGGGCGTGCCGGCGGCCGGGTACGCGACGGTGTGCGGCTCACGCTCCGGGTGGGCCGGATCCGCGATCCACCACCGCCGCACCGGCGTGTCGTCCACGCGCGCCACGAGCAGCCGGCCCCCGTCCGGCGCCCACCAGAAACCGCGCGAACGCCCCATCTCCTCCGCCGCGACGAACTCCGCGAGCCCGTAGGCGACCTGCCCCGGGCCTGCCGCGGGCTCCGGCTCCGCCAGCGCCCGGTCGTCCTCGCCCTCGGCGCCCACGACCCGCAGCGCGCCCTGGACGACATACGCGATGTGCCGGCCGTCGGGGGAGGGGCGCGGGTCGATCACCGGTCCCGGCACCCGGAGTTCACGTGTCGTGCCGGCCCGCAGCTCGGCCGTGAAGAGCCGCCCCGACAAGGCGAAAGACGCCAACTCCACGGCGGTGTCGGTGGCATAGCCGACGATGCCCGCACCCCCCTCCCGGCTGCGCTCCCGGCGCGCCCGCTCCTCGGCCGAGAGCTCTTCGCGGGCGCCGCCGAGAAGCGGGCCCGGATCGGCCGCCAGGCGCTCTTCGCCCTCCGGAAGGTCCATGACCCAGAGGGAGTTGGCCCGGTCGGTGCCGGAGCCGGAACGCAGGAACGCGACACGTGAACCGTCGGGCGCCACGGTGAACGCGCGCGGCGCGCCGAGCGTGAACCGCTGGGTCCGGGCGTGCCGACGGGGGAAGGAGTCAGGCTCGGTCGTCATACCCCGACCATATTGGCCATGCGCCCCCTTGTGCGGCCGTGCGCCGAGCGATGCGCGAGCACGGATAGTTATGATCACTACCGCTGTGTGGGTAGGAACCCTGCTGGCGTCTGCATGGATTTGCTCAACTGATCTGGATCTGCCGATCTTTGGAGGTGAGCCGCCGTGGCACTCTCGATTTCGGCGGTGGTGCTGCTGGCGATCATCGTCTTCCTGCTGATCAAGAAGTCAGGGCTGAAGGGCGGCCATGCGATCGTCTGCATCCTGCTCGGCTTCTATCTCGCCTCCTCGACCGTCGCTCCCACGATCAGCGAGCTGACGACGAACGTCGCCAGCATGATCGGCAGCATCAAGTTCTGAGCGGCGTCCATCTCGGCCTGCCGCGCGAGGACGGGACGGCCTCGTAGGGTGGTCCCATGACGGAACTGCCAGCCCGGCGTCTGCTGCTGGTGCACGCGCACCCGGACGACGAGTCGATCAACAACGGCGCGACCATGGCCAGGTACGCGGCCGAGGGCGCCCATGTGACCCTGGTCACCTGCACCCTCGGGGAGCGGGGCGAGGTCATCCCGCCGGAGCTGCGGCACCTGACGGGCCCGGCGCTGGGCGCGCACCGGCGCGGGGAGCTGGCCGCCGCCGTGCGCGAGCTGGGCGTGACGGACGCCAGGCTGCTCGGCGGGGCGGGGCGGTACGGGGACTCCGGCATGATGGGCATCCCGGACAATGACGACCCCGGGTGCTTCTGGCAGGCCGATGTGGACCAGGCCGCCGGGCACCTCGCCGAGGTGATCCTGGAGGTCCGTCCCCAGGTCCTCGTCACCTACGACGACCACGGCGGGTACGGCCACCCCGACCACGTCCAGGCCCACCGCGTCGCCATGCGCGCCGTCGACCTCGCGGCCGAGCGCGGCCACCGGATCGCCAAGGTGTACTGGAACCGCGTCCCGCGCTCCGTCGCCGAGGCCGCCTTCGCCCGCCTCCAGGACGAGCTGCCCGTCCTGCCCTTCGGCAAGAGCGCGTCCCTGGACGACGTACCCGGTGTGGTCGACGACGAGCGGATCACCACCGCCGTCGACGGCACCGCCCACGCCGCCGCCAAGGCCGCCGCGATGCGCGCCCACGTCACCCAGATCGACGTGGCCGAACCCTACTTCGCGCTCTCCAACGAACTGGCCCAGCCGCTGTTCACCACCGAGTACTACGAGCTGGTGCACGGCACGGCGCAGCCCGGGGAGACCGACCTGTTCGCCGGGCTCGACCTGGAGGAGACGTCATGAGCAACCCGGGACAGGGCCCGCTGCTCGCCCAGCCGCTGCGCCCGCCCTCCGCCGGACGGGCCGCCGCCCATGCCGGCCTCTTCCTCCTCGGCGCCGTCACCGGGTTCGCCGGCACCCTCGTCCAGGCCGCCTGGTTCCCCGGCGGGCTGCTGCTCGCCCTCGCGGGCGCGGCCGGGCTCTTCCTCGGCGGGGCGTACGCCACCGGCGGCCGGGGCGGGGCGGTCGCACCGGTGGCGGGCTGGATCGTCACCGTCATCCTGCTCACCACCTCGCGTCCCGAAGGCGACTTCCTCTTCAGCGCGGGAGGCGGCTCCTACCTCTTCCTGCTCGGCGGCATGGCCCTCGCTGTGATCTGCGCCACCGTTGGCGCCGGACGGCAACCTCGCGGCGGTGCCGCCCGACTTGGCAAGTGACGTACCACTTCGCCGTGCGGCGCACGTGCGAGTCCGGTGTGGGTTTCCTCAGCGGTCATGGGCTACGCGCCAGAAGTGGCCAGTATGGTGGTGCGCGCCGCCGAGCCTCCCCCGCTCCCGGCTTCGCTCGAGCGGGGGGACCCCCATGGTGGGGTCGTGTCGGGCGGTGGAGCCAACTGGGAGAACCTGCCTTGAGTCGTGAAACTGACACTCCGTCCTCCGGGCCCAACGGGCGCGGCGGAGCCGCATACCCCTCCGGCACGCCGCCGTACGGGACCCCCATGGCTTCCGGTGACGGTGCGGACGCGGGTCGTTCGGGCACGCGGCCGGAGGAGAAGAAGACCGAGACCACGCTGACGACCCGGATCCGCATCAACATTCCCGGATCCCGGCCCATCCCGCCGGTCGTCGTGCGCAAGCCCGTCGGGGATGCCGACGGTGCCGGGGACGAGACGCCCGCCGACGCGCGGCCCGCCGCCGACCGGACCGCCACCGGTACCGGCACCGCCGAGCCCGCAGCCGAGCCCGCGGGCCAGGCCGAGGAGAAGACCAGCGACTGGTTCGCACCCCGCAAGTCCGGCGGCGGCAAGGGCGGTCCGGCCGGCGGTGGCACGAACGGGGCCGGAACGTCCGGTGGTTCCACCCCCGCCTCGGGCGCGTCGGGCACCCGTTCGGGTGGTCCGGGAGCATCCGGTGCGGCCGGTACCACCGGCGCACGACCGGGCGGCGGCCGTCCCGGCGGTGTGGTCGGTTCCATGAGTGTGCCGGGCGGCTCCCGCTCCGGCGGTACGAACGGCAAGGGCCTGCCCGGCGCCACCGGCGGCCCCGTCGCCCCCGGACACGGCGGCGGCACCGGCTCCTTCGACGTGACCGAGGCCCTGGCCGCGGGCCCGCTGGGCGGCGGCTCCCGCCCCGGCGCGTCCAGCGGCGAACCGCGCCGCGACGACCTGCCCTACTTCTCGGAGAACGGCGGCCAGGACACCTTCGGCGCCACGGGCCCGACCGGCGCGGGCGGCCCGGACGGCTTCGGCGGTGCGGCGGGCGCGAGCGGACCGAACGGCCCCGGCGGTCCCAGCGGCTTCAACGGCCCGCGCGGCCAGGGCGGTCCCGGCGGCCCGCAGGGCCCGGCCGGCCCCACCAGTGGCCCGGTCACCGGCGACGGCCCCCTCGTCCCGTCAGGCGGCGGGCCCGGCCCGGACGGCGGCGAACCCTTCGACGGCGGCCCCCGCTCCGGCGGTTCCCCCAGCACGGGAGGCGGCTACGGTGGCCCCGGCGGCCGGGGCACCCAGCCCCCCCGCAGCGCCCTCGCCGACCTCGCCGACCTCGAAGGTCCGGCCGGCCCCGGCGGCCCCGGCGGCCCCGGCGGTCCGGGCACCGGCCCCGGCGGCCAGCCCGGCGGCCCCGGACTAGGTCCGGGCGGCGGGCTCAGCGACGACACCGCGATCCTCACCCCGCAGAAGCCGGCCCCCGAACCGGCCACGCCCGGCTACCGCCCGGTCGACAACGTCTCCGGACACACCGTCACCAGCGGCATCCCGGTCGTCCCCGGCGCCGGCACCTCGCCGTTCGGCGGCGCCCGGCCCGACGGCCCGGCCACCCAGGCCCCGGCCGGGCCGGAGCCGTCCCCCGCGCCCAAGGCGCAGGCCAAGCCGAAGAAGAAGGGCCGCAGCAAGCTGGTGCTGCTGGGCGTCGGCGTGGTCGTCGTCGCGGGCGGTGCCTACGGCGCGGGCCTTTTGATGAACCACACCGACGTCCCCAAGGGCACCACGGTCCTCGGTGTGGACATCGGCGGCGGCACCCGTGACGACGCCGTCAAGAAGCTCGACGACGCCTTCGGCAACCGGGTGAACAAGCCGCTGAAGCTCTCCGTCGGCGGCAACACGGTCAGCGTCACCCCGGAGAACGCCGGCCTCCAGTTCGACTTCCAGGCCACCGTGAGCAAGGCCGCGACCAGCGACTACAACCCGGTCCACGTCATCGGCTCGCTCTTCGGGCAGAAGCGGGTGATCGACCCGGAGATGCCGGTGGACGAGGAGAAGCTGCAGGCGGCCCTCCAGCAGACCGGCGGCGGCTCCGGCGCGGTCACCGAGGGCGGCATCGACTTCAAGCCCGGCGCGGCCGTCGCCGTCTACGGCAAGGCGGGCAAGGCCATCGACGCGGCCCAGTCGACGAAGGCGGTCGAGCAGGCCTACCGCGCCATGGTCGAGACGGGCACGGCGAACCCGGTCACCGTCCCGGCGGCCACCAAGCAGCCGACGGTGTCCAAGGCCGAGGTCGACCGCGAGATGAAGGAGTTCGCGGAGCCGGCGATGTCGGGCAAGGTGACCGTGTCGGCGGGCGCGGGGCACGTGGTGGTGATGAGCCCGGAGAAATCGCTCTGGAAGTTCCTCAAGGTAGTGCCCACGTCGGACGGCAAGCTGGTCGACAAGCCCGACCTGGCCGCCCTGAAGCAGTTGTACGGCAAGACCTTCGACGGCGTACTCATCACCCGCGGCAACAACAAGAAGACCCCTGTCACCCCGCAGGACGTCTACGTCGCCCTCCGCCAGGCCCTGATCAGCAAGACCAACCGGGTCGCGGTCGTCGACCCCAACCCCAGTTAGTCCGGCCGTGCACGGGGGCGCCCAGCGATACGGGCGCCCCCTTCGCCATGCCCGTCACCCGATCCGCATGACATCTGTCATCCGGCACTCAGGACCCCCGACACTGCCCGGCACCCGGCCCCCGCCGCGAGCATGGATGCCATGACGACAACTGCGGCACCGGCCACCACCACCCCGGTGGTCGGCTTCGACCAGGTGACCAAGACGTACGGGAGCGTGCGGGCCGTCGACGGGCTCTCGCTCCGGCTGTATCCGGGCGAGACCGTCGCCCTCCTCGGCCCCAACGGGGCCGGCAAGTCCACCACCCTCGACCTGCTCCTCGGCCTCAAGCACCCCGACGGCGGCGCGGTGAGCCTCTTCGGCGGCACCCCGCGCGAGGCGATCGTCGCCGGGCGGGTCGGGGCGATGCTGCAGAGCGGCGGGCTGATGGACGAGGTCACCGTCCAGGAACTGGTGAAGCTGGGCTGCTCGCTGCACCCGAAGCCGTACAAGGCCGCGGACGTCATGGCCCGCGCCGGCATCACGCAGATCGCCGACCGCAAGGTCAACAAGCTCTCCGGCGGCCAGGCCCAGCGCGTGCGCTTCGCCCTCGCCACCGCCGGCGACAGCGACCTGATCATCCTGGACGAGCCGACCACCGGCATGGACGTCTCCGCCCGCCAGGCCTTCTGGGCCACCATGCGCGAGCAGGCCGACCAGGGCCGTACCGTCCTGTTCGCCACCCACTACCTCGAAGAGGCCGACGCCATCGCCGACCGGGTCCTGGTGCTGCACCGCGGCCGGCTCCTCGCCGACGGCACCGCTGCCGAGATCAAGGCCAAGGCGGGCGCCCGCCGGGTCTCCTTCGACCTGGAGGGCGAGATCGACGAGGCCGCCCTGCGCGCCCTGCCCTTCCTGACGTCCCTCGACGTGTCCGGGCAGACCGTCCGCATCCAGTCGTCCGACGCCGACGCCAGCGTGCACGCCCTGTACGGCCTCGGCGTCTACCCCCGCAACCTCGAAGTCGCCGGTCTCGGTCTGGAGCAGGCCTTCGTCGCCATCACGGAGGCCGAGGAGGCCAAGCAGTCATGAACGCCCTGATCAAACTCGAACTCGCGCGTGCCTTCCGGAACAAGAAGTTCCTGTTCTTCTCGGTGCTCTACCCCGCGATCCTGTTCCTGATCTTCTCCAGCAGCTCCGGCTCCACCTCCAGGGTCGACGGCACCGGTCTGACCGTCGCCACTTACCTGATGGTCTCCATGGCCTCCTTCGGCGCCCTGACGGCCGTCCTGATGGGCAACAGCGAGCGCATCGCCAAGGAGCGCGAGAGCGGCTGGGTACGACAGCTGCGGCTGACCCCGCTGCCCGGGCGCGGCTACGTCCTCGCCAAGACCGCCAGCGCCGCCGTGGTGAGCCTGCCGTCGATCATCGTGGTGTTCGTGGCCGCCGCCGCCGTCAAGCACGTCCACCTGGACGCCTGGCAGTGGCTCGCCCTCACCGGGGTCATCTGGGCCGGCAGCCTGGTCTTCGCCGCGCTCGGTGTCGCCCTCGGCTACCTCGCCTCCGGTGACGCGGTCCGCCCGATCACCATGATCGTCTACTTCGGTCTGTCGATCCTCGGCGGCCTGTGGATGCCGTCCACCACCTTCCCGAAGATCCTGCAGGACATCGCGAAGTGGCTGCCCACGCACGCGTACGCTGCTCTGGGACGGGCGATCGAGCAGAGCCAGGCCCCGAGCGCGACGGACATCGCGATCCTCGCCGTCTACTTCGTCCTGTTCGCGGGCGGCGCGGCCTGGCTGTACCGGAAGGACACGCTGAAGGCGTGAGCATGATGACGGAAGACCGGCAGAACGGTGAGGCGGGGCCGGAGACGCAGGTGCGGATCGGCCAGGGTCCGACCAGCCGGCGCGAGCTGATGGTCAAGATGCTGTGGATCGGCGTCTGGCTGGTCTTCCTCAGTTCGCCGGTCAAGGACCTGACCTCCGGCCACCACACCACGGCCGGCACGGTGGGCGGCGCGATCGGCCTCGCCGCCTTCGTCACCGCCTACCTGACGCTGGTCTTCCGGAACATCGGCCAGACCTTCGCCCCACGGGTCGCCCTCTCACTGATCGCGGTCCTCGGAGTCCTCGCCCCCCTGCTGGCGTACACCCTGGGCGGCGCGTGGCTCGGCCTGTTCGTCTACCTGTCGGTCGCCTGCGGGGCCACCCTGCCGGTCCGGGCCGCGTTCTGGGCGATCCCCGCGGCGACCGTCGCGATGTACCTCATCGGAGCGCACTGGGACGAGAAGGCCGACGACAGCCTGCTGCTCGTCCCGCTGATCGGGTTCGCGATGGTCGGTGTCAGCCAACTCATCCGGACCACCGTCGAGTTGCGCAAGGCGAGGGCCACCGTCGCCCACCTCGCCGCCAACGAGGAGCGCCTCCGCCTCGCCCGCGACCTGCACGACCTGCTCGGCCACTCCCTCTCCCTGATCACGCTGAAGAGCGAGCTGGCCGGCCGGATGCTGCCCGACCACCCCGACAAGGCGGCCCAGCAGGTCGCCGACATCGAACAGGTCAGCAGGCAGGCCCTGGTGGACGTCCGCGAGGCCGTCACCGGATACCGGCGCCCCCGGCTCGCCGCCGAACTCGCCGGCACCCAGATCGCCCTGACCGCCGCCGGTGTCACCGCCGAGGTGCCCGCCGAGCCCGACCTCGACGGTGTCCCCGAGGAGGCCGAGTCCGTGCTCGCCTGGGCGCTGCGCGAGGCGGTCACCAACGTCGTCCGGCACTCCGGCGCCGACAAGTGCCTCGTCCAGCTCGCCCACCGCCAGACCCTGGACGGTCCGATGCTCGAACTCTCCGTCGAGGACAACGGATCCGGGGGCACCGGCGGCGGGCCCGGCAACGGTCTGACCGGTCTGACCGAGCGGCTGGAGAAGGCCGGCGGCACTCTGGAGGCGGGCCGGTTCCGGCACGGGTTCCGGCTGGTCGCCCGCGTCCCGGCGGCCCTTCCGGGGGACGTAGGATCCGGGGCATGACGAGCACGATCAAGGTCCTCCTGGCCGAGGACCAGTCGATGGTCCGCGAGGCCCTGGCCGCGCTGCTCGGCCTCGAGGACGACATCGAGGTCGTCGCCCAGGTCGCGCGCGGGGACGAGGTCCTCGGGGCCGTCGGCACGCACGGCGTGGACGTGGCGCTGCTCGACATCGAGATGCCCGGCTGCACCGGCATCGAGGCGGCGGCCCAGGTCCACCGGGAGTTCCCGGGGGTCAAACTGGTCGTCCTGACCACTTTCGGGCGCCCCGGCTATCTGCGCAGCGCCATGGAGGCCGGCGCCGACGCCTTCCTCGTCAAGGACGCCCCGGCCGCCCAGCTCGCCGAGGCCGTCCGCAAGGTGCTGGCCGGCGAGCGGGTCATCGACCCCACGCTCGCCGCCGCCGCGCTCGCCGAGGGCGCGAACCCGCTGACCGAGCGCGAACGCGAGGTGCTGCGCGCGGCGGCCGACGGTTCCACCAACGCCGAGCTGGCCAAGACCCTCCACCTCTCCCAGGGCACCGTCCGCAACTACCTCTCCACGGCCATCCAGAAGCTCGCGGTACGCAACCGGGCGGAGGCGGTGCGGACAGCCCGGGAGAAGGGGTGGCTGTGAACACCCTTCGCTTCCGGCTCGACCGGCTTCTCAGTTGAGCATCGCGCGAGCGGTGTGCGCCTGTTGCCGAACCGTGCGTGCGGCCGGCTCGTCCACCACCTCGATCAAGTCGGCGTAATACTCCAGCTCTTCCGCGCCTGACACGAACTCGCCCCGCTGCACCAGCAGTTGCCCCCGCTCGTAGCGCAGCCGCGCCGGGTGCGCGGGTACCAGCAGGGCCAGCTCCACGGCCCACAGCGCCACATCGGACCGCTCGGGCCGCGCCGTGGCCCACGCGCGGACGTTGTTCAGGATCCGCTGGACGACGTCCAGCGGCGCCGCGGGCTCCAGCATGGCGGCATCCAGGGGCGCCCCCGTGGCCCCGGCCACGAGCATCTCCGCGTCGGTCCCGGTCAGCACCCGCCCGCCGTCGAACGGGTCGGCCAGCACCTGCTCCTCCGCCGCGCCGAACCCGACCACGAAGTGCCCCGGCAGCGCCACCCCGTACACCGGAGCCCCCGCGCGCCGCGCGACCTCCAGCCACACCACCGACAGCAGGATCGGCAGCCCCCGCCGTCGCCGCAGCACCTCGTGCAGCAGGGAGGACTCCAGCCGCTGGTAGTCGCCGGGCGTCCCGTGGAACGCGTAGCGGGCCCCGAGCAGCCGCCGAACGGCCTCCGCCCAGGCCTGCGGCCCACCCGGCCGGTACGGCAGCTCGCCCGCGAGCCGGTCCAGCTCCGCCTGCGCCGCGTCGATGCCGGTCTCGTCCAGCGAGCCGTCCGCCTCGGCGCCGATCAGCAGGCACAGCGCCGACAGATCCGGCCGCTCGGACCGCGCCTCCTCGGCGAACCTCCGGCGCAACTCGGCCGACCGCTCCGGCGGGGGCGGATAGGGCGGCGGGAGATACGGGGGACGCATGGCAGGCTCATGCCCTTCCGCGGCGGTCGCCCCGCTCTTCCGGCGCCCGGTAGTGGTGGTACGCGTGGTGCGGTGCGAAGCCCAGCGCGGCGTAGAGCGCGCGGGCACCCTCGCTGTCCGTCTCGACCTGCAGCCAGGCCGCCGAGGCGCCCTCGTCCAGCGCGCGCCGGGCCAGCGCGGCCATCACCTCGGTGGCGAGCCCCTGCCGGCGCCGCCCGGGATCCACCTCGACGGCGGCGAACCCGGCCCACCGCCCGTCCACGACGCACCGTCCGATCGCGGCCGGAGGCTCACCCTCCGCACCCGGCACGGACGCGAACCACACCGACGGCCCACCGCTGAGCACCCGCAGGGCCACCTCGCTCACCCCCTTTCGCCGGTACCGGGCGAGCCACGCCTCGTCCGCCTGCCGGGACAACGCCACACCGGCGCCCTCGGCCCGGTCCGCGACCGGCGCCAGGGCACCCGTCCACACCTCGGCGGTCACCTCCCGCACCCAGCCACGCCGCTCCAGATGCGCGGACAGCACCTCCTGCGTGCCCTCGGCCCCGGTGGCCGTCTGGACGTAGGCGGGCAGTCCACGCTCGCCGTACCAGCGTCGTACGGCCGCAAGGGCCGCGTCGAGCGGAACGCCCGGATCACCGAGGGGGAGCACGCTGTTGGCCCGCCGAGTAAACCCGCCGGCGGCCCGCAGCTCCCACTCCCCGAGCCGCTCGGTCTCCAGTGGCGGCCATCCGCGCGAGAGGACCGGCGCGAGTTCCCCGTACGAGGCGGCGGGTCCGCGGCGGCGCGCCGGAGCCGCCGGTACGACCTTGCCCGCGACCAGGGCAGACTCGGCGATCCGGACACTCCGTCCATCCCGTTGTGTGATCATGAGCACGCCATCGTCCCATGATGTGAGAACACCCACCGTGTCGGTGAACTTCTCCTGTGCCGCCCCAGGTTCGCTCAAGCGCCGTACTGAGACTCGTTTTCCCACGTCAGCGGGGGTGATTCGGACTTCCAGGCGTCCTGCCGCCGAGATTTCCACTGGTCAGTTCACCCCTCCTGTTCGGATCGTGCTCCGGAACGGAGATACTAGGGGCGGGCATCGACGACGCCGCGCTCCCGCGCGCCAGGCGGCGGAGCCTGAGGAGGCCCGCCAGCGCCCTATCGAGGAGGAACGACAGCGTGACCTACGTCATCGCGCAGCCTTGTGTCGACGTCAAGGACAAGGCGTGCATCGAGGAGTGCCCGGTCGACTGCATTTACGAGGGCTCCCGGTCCTTGTACATCCACCCGGACGAATGCGTCGACTGTGGTGCCTGTGAGCCGGTCTGCCCGGTCGAGGCGATCTTCTACGAGGACGACGTCCCCGAGGAGTGGAAGGACTACTACAAGGCGAACGTCGAGTTCTTCGACGAGCTCGGCTCTCCCGGCGGCGCCAGCAAGCTCGGGCTGATCGAGCGGGACCACCCCTTCGTCGCCGCGCTGCCGCCGCAGGGCGAGTGACCGATCTGAGCACCTAGAGGCCGCCCGCAAGCCGCGCCGCCTCGGTCCCGTACGGCCCGATCAGCCCCCGCCGGCCTGATCACCGCCGTACGGGACCGAGGCGTTTGCCGCACCGTACGAAAGTGAGCCTGATTCCCGTGTCCGCAGTCTCCGACCGGCTCCCCGCCTTCCCCTGGGACAAGCTGGAGCCGTACAAGAAGACGGCCGTCGCCCACCCCGACGGGATCGTCGACCTCTCCGTGGGAACCCCCGTCGACCCGGTGCCCGAACTGATCCAGAAGGCCCTGATCGACGCGGCCGACTCGCCGGGCTACCCGACGGTCTGGGGCACCCCGGCGCTGCGCGACGCGATCACCGGCTGGCTGGAGCGCCGCCTGGGCGCCCGCGGGGTCACCCACCGCCATGTCCTGCCGGTCGTCGGCTCCAAGGAACTGGTGGCCTGGCTGCCCACCCAGCTGGGCCTCGGCCCCGGCGACAAGGTGGCCTACCCGCGCCTGGCCTACCCCACCTACGAGGTCGGCGCCCGCCTCGCCCGCGCCGGCTACGAGACCTACGACGACCCGCGCGACCTCGACCCGACGGGCCTGAAGCTCCTCTGGCTGAACTCCCCGTCCAACCCCACCGGCAAGGTCATCCCGAAGGAGGACCTGACCGCGATCGTCGCCTGGGCCCGCGAGCACGGCGTCCTGCTGGTCTCCGACGAGTGCTATCTGGAGCTGGGCTGGGAGACCGACCCGGTCTCGGTCCTGCACCCGGACGTCAACGGCGGCTCCTACGACGGCATCGTCGCCGTCCACTCCCTCTCCAAGCGCTCCAACCTGGCGGGCTACCGCGCGGCCTTCGTCGCCGGCGACCCGGCCGTCCTCGGCCCGCTCCTGGAGATCCGCAAGCACGGCGGCATGATGACCTCCGCCCCCGCCCAGGCGGCGGTCGTGGCGGCGCTGGGCGACGACGCCCACGTCCACGAGCAGCGCGAGCGCTACGCCGCCCGCCGCGAGGCCCTGCGGGCCGCCCTGCTCGGGCACGGCTTCCGCATCGAACACAGCGAGGCGAGCCTGTACCTCTGGGCCACCCGGGACGAGCCCTGCTGGACCACGGTCGCCCACCTGGCCGGCCTCGGCATCCTGGTGGCCCCGGGCGACTTCTACGGCGAGGCGGGCGGGAAGTTCGTCCGAGTGGCCCTGACGGCCACGGACGAACGCGTCCAGGCGGCGGTGTCCCGCCTGTAGCGACGGCCGCTCGCGCCGGGCCGGGCGCCGTTCCGGGCCCGGCCCCGCGCCCCGCCGACGTAGACGCAAAGGCGGACGGGGTCCAGGGAACTCCCTGGACCCCGTCCGGCGGTCAACGCCAGGCGCTCAGCCGAGCGGCAGCGCCCCGCCCTGCACCGGCAGCTGCGGCAGTCCGCTCTTCGCCGTGGAGGATGCGGTGTCCCCGACGACGCTTCCGGCCGCCCCGGCCACTTCCCCAGCGGCCTTCCGCGCCACCGGCGCCGTCTTGTTCACGGCACCGGTGCCGGTCTTGGCCGCGCCCGGCACGGTCTTCCCGACCGCGGTGCCGCCCGTGGTGGCCGCGAGGGTGGTGGCGTTCTGCGCGGCACCCTCGACGGTGTGGCCGACGTTCGCCGTGTCCGGGGCGGTCACGCCGCTCAGGTTCGGGGTCGCCACCGGCTGGTTCGTGGCCGCACCGGCGGAGCCGGCCGCACCGACCCCGGCAGCCGCTCCCGCTGCGACGAGCAGCGCGGCACGGGCGATCCGGCGGGTCAGAGGGAGGGACATGATGCTCCATTCGACGGGAGAGAACGGTGTGTGTGGTCCGGGCTCGTGTCCGGCTCGGACGCCGTGACTACCGCTCGAAGCCCGCGAAGGTTGCGGACGCCCCAGGTAAAGAATGGATAACGCATCGCATTATCAGGTGTGGATAAAAACGGGCAAAGAGCGTCCCTGGGGGACTCCCGCAGAATCCTTACAGCCTTTGATTTCCAAGGGATCCCGGATTCGACGGCGATCCCGCCCGGGACACGCGCCGAACCGGTGCCGTACAACCCGTCGGAATGATCCCTCGTACTACTGTCCGGCCACGATGCGGACGGCCGTCACGGACTTCTCCGCACCGCCGCCCCCGCCCGTGGCAGCCGCCTTCCACGGGTCGTCGCCGCTCCCGGCGGTCCACTCCCGCCCCGCGAACGACACGCGCTGGATGTGCAGCGCCGAGGAGTTCGCCACCGCCCACTGCGCCAGCTGCCAGCCCCGCTCGCGCCCGGTGCGCCCGCTCGCGTCCGCCTCCGTGCCCTGCGGCACCGGAACGGTCACCGTCCGCCCGTGCGCGGTCGCGGTCACGCTCGGCGAGGGAGACGGCGACGGCACGGGAGTACCCCCAACCTGCGCACCGGTCTCCTGCAGCGCGTCCCGCCCGAAGTCCCGGACCAGCGCCGTCCGTACCGCCTCCGGACCGGTCGCCGAGGCGGCGGGCTCCGGGCGTCCGTCACAGGTCAGCGTGGCCGCCGCGCGGCCGGTCAGCGCCGCCGCCAGCAGCTTCGCGTCCGGCTCGTGCTTGGCGTACGCCTCCGGGTAACCGCTGCGCTGCACCTCCTGGGCCGCCCGGGTCAGCGGCAGCCCGACGTAGTTCGGCACCTTGGCCAGGTGCGCGTAGAAGATGCCCGCCGCGTACGCGGGGTCCATGATCTGCTGCTCGGTGCCCCAGCCCTGCGAGGGCCGCTGCTGGAACAGGCCGAGCGAGTCCCGGTCGCCGTGCTCGATGTTGCGCAGCCCCGACTCCTGCAGGGCGGTCGCCAGCGCGATCGTCACGGCCCGCTCGGGCATCCCGCGCCCGGTGCCCACGGCCGCGATCGTCGCCGCGTTCACCGCCTGCTCCGGCGTGAACTCGTACGACGTCCCGTCGCCGTCGGCGGAGACCACCTTGCAGCCGCGCGCGCCGCCGCCTCCGGTGACGTACTGCACCACGAGGTACGCGGCGACACCGCACAGGACCAACAGGGCCGCCGCGAAACGGAAGAGGCGGCCGCGGCGTTTGGGACGGGTGGGGGACGGCTCTGGCACGCGTACAAGGTACTGGAGGGCCGTCCGGCCCTCACGCGGGGTTACCGGACAGCGCTTACCACCTGGCCCCCGTGACCGGCGCGCTAGGGTCGGCGCCATGGCCGACACCTCGCTTGACCTCACGCTGGATGCCGCCGCGCTCACCGCGCAGCTGGTGGACCTCCCCTCCGAGAGCGGGACCGAGAAGCCGCTCGCGGACGCGATCGAGACCGCCCTGCGCGCCCTGCCGCACCTGACGGTGGACCGCTACGGCAACAACGTGATCGCCCGTACGAACCTCGGCCGCTCCGAGCGCGTGATCCTGGCCGGCCACATCGACACGGTGCCGATCGCCGGGAACGTGCCCTCGCGCCTGGACGCGGACGGCGTGCTGTGGGGCTGCGGCACCTGCGACATGAAGTCGGGTGTCGCGGTGCAGCTGCGCATCGCGGCCACGGTCCCCGCCCCCAACCGCGACCTGACCTTCGTCTTCTACGACAACGAGGAGGTCGCCGCCGACCTCAACGGCCTCAGGCATGTCGCCGAGGCCCACCCCGAGTGGCTGCAGGGCGACTTCGCGGTCCTGCTGGAGCCCTCCGACGGCGAGGTCGAGGGCGGCTGCCAGGGCACCCTGAGGGTGCTGCTGAAGACCACGGGTGAGCGGGCCCACTCGGCGCGCGGCTGGATGGGCTCCAACGCCATCCACGCGGCGGCGCCCATCCTGGCCCGCCTGGCGTCCTACGAGCCCCGCTGGCCGCTGATCGACGGCCTGGAGTACCGCGAGGGCCTGAACGCGGTGGGCGTCAGCGGCGGCGTCGCCGGCAACGTCATCCCCGACGAGTGCGTGGTGACGGTCAACTTCCGCTACGCCCCCGACCGCACCGAGGAGGAGGCGATCGCGCACGTCCGCGAGGTGTTCGCGGACTGCGGGGTGACGGAGTTCGTGGTCGACGACCACAGCCCCGGCGCGCTGCCCGGCCTCTCCCACCCGGCCGCCGCGGCCTTCATCGAGGCGGTCGGCGGCACCCCTAAGCCCAAGTACGGCTGGACGGACGTCTCCCGCTTCTCCGCGCTGGGCGTGCCCGCGGTCAACTACGGCCCCGGCAACCCGCACCTGGCCCACAAGCGCGACGAGCGGGTGGAGACGGCGAAGGTCCTGGCGGGTGAGGAGCGCCTGCGGAACTGGCTCACCGCGTAGGGCACCGCCGCTCGGCGGTGCGTGCCGGACATGCTCACGTCCCCCCTCCGTAACCCGCGTGGATCTAGTCTGAGATCGAACTACCGGCAAGCGGAGGGAGCGCACATGGCTACCGGCAACCCCGAGGGGAAGAAGCAGCCGCCGGACGAGCAGCGGCTCGGACCGGTCCTCCGGCGTCGCGGGCAGGTGACGCACAGCACGACGGACCAGCGGCTGCTCGACGAGCGCGCCCCCACCGACTGGGTCCACACCGATCCCTGGCGGGTCCTGCGGATCCAGTCGGAGTTCATCGAGGGCTTCGGCACACTGGCGGAACTCCCGCCCGCCATCAGTGTGTTCGGCTCGGCCCGTACGCCGGTGGACTCGCTGGAGTACGACGCGGGGGTCCGGCTCGGCCGGGGCCTGGTGGAGGCCGGCTGGGCGGTGATCACGGGCGGCGGCCCGGGCGCCATGGAGGCGGCCAACAAGGGCGCGTGCGAGGCGGGCGGCGTCTCGGTCGGCCTCGGCATCGAGCTGCCCTTCGAGCAGGGGCTCAACCCCTACGTCGACATCGGCCTCAACTTCCGCTACTTCTTCGTCCGCAAGATGATGTTCGTCAAGTACGCCCAGGGGTTCGTGGTCCTGCCCGGCGGCCTCGGCACGCTCGACGAACTCTTCGAGGCGCTCACCCTGGTCCAGACCCAGAAGGTCACCCGCTTCCCGATCGTCCTCTTCGGCAGCGAGTACTGGGGCGGCCTGGTGTCCTGGCTGAGGAACACCCTGGTGGCCCAGGGCAAGGCCGCCGAGAAGGACCTCCTCCTCTTCCACGTCACGGACGAGGTGGACGAGGCGGTGGCCCTGGTGTCGAAGGAGGCGGCCCGCTAGCGCGCTGCACACGGGGTACCAGGGGGCGGAGCTCCCTGGTACCTAGTGCTCTGACCGCATAGGTTCGCCGGGCTGATGGTTGGAGCGGTTGGATGGGCGGTGACGTTCGTTCCGACCGCTGGAGGTGTGGTGGCCGAGCCTGTGCGGGTGCGCAGACTGACCGACCAGGAAGGGCAGAAGCTGCAGCAAATCGTCCGCCGGGGCAGTACCAGCTCGGTGCGCTACCGGCGGGCGATAATGCTGCTGGCGTCCGCCGGCGGGAACCGCGTGCCGGTGATCGCACAGCTGGTGCAGGCCGACGAGGACACGGTGCGGGCGGTGATCCACCGGTTCAACATCCTGGACAACCTCTCCGCCCACACCGGGGCGGACATCCGTCGCTGGGCGAAGAAGAACAAGGTCGAGCTGTGCTTCACCCCGACCTACGCCTCCTGGGCCAACCCGATCGAGGCGCACTTCGGACCGCTGCGGCAGTTCACCCTGGCCAACTCCCACCACCGCAGCCACCCCGCGCAGACCCGGGCCTTGCGCCGCTATCTGCGCTGGCGCAACGCCAACGCCCGTCACCCCGACGTGCTCGCCGCCCAGCGCAAGGAACGCGCCCGCATCCGCAGCGAGAAGGGCATCCGCTGGGGCGGACGTCCCCTCCCCACCGCCGCCTGACTCGCCCCGGCCTCACAGCGGCAGACAGCCTGGCTGTCGATCACTTGACATGCGCGGCGATGGTCCGTGCGCACTCCATCGCCTCCGCGTGTGTGGTGTCCACCTCCAGGTCATAGGCCACGCCCTGGTGGACCACTTCCGCCTGGGATGCAGCCATCCCGATGGTCCGATCGCCTCGTGCGACCTCACGGCCTGCGGCCACCGCCGCGTCACACCTGACGCCGACCCACAGCACCTGCAGTTCACCCAAGGCTTTCTGCCATCGCTGCTGTGAGTACGCTCCGCCAAGGAAGACCTCGTCGACGATGACCCTGGCGCCTGCACGGGCCATCGCGGCGACCCCCGCAATCCATGCCGCTTCCAGCGTTCGGAACTCAGGACCGACGATCACCTCTCCGTCCGGAGCGAACTCGATCCCGCCATCCGACGCCTGCATGGACGCCGGCATCGCTTCAACCAGCGTGTCTGTCCCGAGGGCCAGCCACGGATCCGGCAGGACTGCCTGCAGACACCGAACGATCCCGGATTTCCCCGAGCTGGAACCACCGTTGACAACGATCACCTGAGTCATCACCGCGCCACAGTAGAGGCGCCAGGGCAACGCTCGAAACGGATTTCCGTGAACCCTGCACCGCCTGCCACAGCCCGGCGAACGTTCCCGGTCAGAGCACTAGGCGAGACCCCGCCGAGCGACCGCGGGGACCCGATGGCCGGCGATGGACGCGACCATCTCCAGCACCTGGCGCGTCTCGGCCACCTCATGCACCCGGTACACCTGCGCACCGAGCCACGCGGACACCGCGGTCGTCGCCAGCGTACCGATCAACCGCTCCTTCACCGGCCGGTCCAACGTCTCACCGACGAAGTCCTTGTTGGACAGCGACACCAGCACCGGCCACCCCGTCGCGACCATCTCGTCCAGCCGCCGCGTCGCCTCCAGACTGTGCCGCGTGTTCTTCCCGAAGTCGTGTCCGGGATCGATCAGCACCGACTCACGCGGCACCCCGAGCGACACCGCCCGCTCGGCCAGCCCCACGGTCACGTCCAGGATGTCGGCCATCACGTCGTCGTACGTCACCCGGTGCGGGCGGGTACGCGGCTGCGCACCCCCCGCATGCGTGCACACCAGCCCCGCCCCGTACCGCGCGGCGACCTCCGCGAGCCCCGGATCGACGCCGCCCCACGCGTCGTTCAGCAGATCCGCCCCCGCCTCGCACACCGCCTCGCCGACCTCGGCCCGCCAGGTGTCCACGCTGATCACCACGTCCGGGAAGCGGCGCCGTACCTCCGCCACGAAGCCGACCGTGCGCCGCGCCTCCTCCTCGGCCGTGACCTCCTCGCCCGGCCCGGCCTTCACCCCGCCGATGTCGACGATCGCGGCGCCCTCGGCCACCGCCTGCTCCACGCGCGCGAGGGCCGGCTCGTCGCGGAAGGTGGCCCCCTGGTCGTAGAAGGAGTCGGGAGTCCGGTTCACGATCGCCATGATCACCGGCTCATGGGGCCCGAATTCCCGCTTGCCCAGCCTGAGCATCCGCTGTGACCTCTCCTAGTGCGTCCCGCTGTACGGCCGCCTGTGACCCTAACTGTCAGACTCGCATGGCACGATCGGACCCTGAGAGATTCAGCGTCCGGAGCAACGTCCGGCAGAGAGCGTGGGGACCCCTGGCGATGGTGATGTTCTTGTTCCTGGTCGTCGCGCTGGCCGTCGTGGTCGCCGCGGTCACCCTCGCCGTGGTGGGCGGCGGCGGGAGCGGCCCGCTGCCCGAGGCGGCGCCGGAGCGGCTGCAGGACCCGCTGCCCGAGGACCGCCCGGTGGAGCGCGCGGACGTGGAGAGCCTGCGCTTCCCCGTCACCCCGCGCGGCTACCGCATGGCGGACGTCGACGACGCCCTCGGCCGGCTCGCCGCCGAACTCGCCGAGCGGGACGCCCGTATCGCCGACCTGGAGTCCGCGCTGGCCGGCGCGAGAGCCGCCGCCGCACACGCCCGCCTGGACAAGGGCGATCATCCGGAGGACCAGCGATGACCGCCGGCGCCGCCCTCGCCGGGCCGGACGGCGCCCTGCGCTGCCCCTGGGCCGTGTCCACCGCGGACTATGTGTCGTACCACGACGAGGAGTGGGGCCGCCCGGTCCACGGTGACGAGGCCCTCTTCGAGCGGATCAGTCTGGAGGCCTTCCAGTCGGGCCTGTCCTGGATCACGATCCTGCGCCGCCGCGAGGGTTTCCGCGCGGCCTTCGCCGGTTTCCGTATCGAGAAGGTCGCCGCGTTCACGGACGAGGACCGCGAGCGGCTGCTCGCCGACCCCGGCATCATCCGCAACCGCGCCAAGATCGACGCCACGCTCGCCAACGCGCGCGTGCTCGCCGACTGGGCCGAGGGCGAGCTGGACGGGCTGATCTGGTCGCACGCCCCCGACCCGGCCGCCCGCCCGGCTCCGAAGACCCTCGCCGACGTCCCGGCCGTGACCCCGGAGTCGACGGCCCTGTCCAAGGCCCTGAAGAAACGGGGCCTCAGATTCGTCGGCCCGACCACCGCGTACGCGCTGATGCAGGCATGCGGTCTGGTCAATGATCACTTGGAGGCATGCGTGGCGAGAAGCGCGGGCTCCTGACGGGCTGCCGGGAGGAGAGAAGCGACCATGTCCGAGGCCACGTCGAAGGGCATGGACCCGACCCTGGCCGGGATCCTGGACGCGGCGGCCCGCGGCCACTTCCCGCCGCCCGACGGCGGGGTCACCGTCGTGCCGCAGCCGAGCCACCGCGACGCCGGAGTGATCGCGTTCACCGCGCACTCCGTGGTGTTCACCGACGAGGACCCGCACTGGGTGCGCAGCACGCTCGCGTCCCTCGACTGCGACGAACTGGCGGCCCCGGTGAACCCCCGCTTCCTGGCCGCGTTCCTGGAGCGCACGGGCCGTTCGACGGACTGCGTCGACCTGCTCACGGTGGCCGGCTCCCTGCCCGGCGACCCCCCGGTGGACCTGCGGGAACTCACCGACCCGGACCACCCGCGCGTGCACAGGGCGCGCAGGTGCCGGGACGACGTCCGCGTCTGGGCGGCAAACGGGGGAGTGGTCGTCCTCGGCCGGGGCGTGGCGGGCCGCTGGGAGACGGCGATCGAGGTGGACGAGGACGTACGACACCGGGGCCTGGGCCGGGCACTGGCCACGGCCGCCCGCCACCTCGTCCCCCCGGGCCGGTGGCTCTGGTCCCAGCAGGCCACCGGCAACGCCCGCAGCGTGCGCGCCTTCCAAGCGGCCGGATACCGCCCGGTGGGCGCAGAGGCCCTGCTCACCGCCCACTAGCCCGGCCCCCGCGCCCCCTTGCCCCGGGCTCACCGGCCCAGGTACTTCGGCCTCTCCTTGTTCACGAACGCCTGCACGGCGATCGCGTGGTCCTCGGACTGGCCCGCGCGGGTCTGCAGCTCGTCCTCCTTCTCCAGGGTCTCGGCGAGGGAGTGGGTGAGGCCGTAGGCCACCGCCTCCTTGATCGCCGCGTACGCCACCGTCGGCCCCCCGGCCAGTGCCCGCGCCGTCTTCTCGGCCTCGGCGCGCAGCTCGGCGGCGGGTACGACCCGGTTGGCGATGCCCAGCTCCAGCGCGTCCTGGGCGCTGATGCTGCGCGGGAAGAGCAGCAGGTCGGCGGCGCGGCTCGGGCCGATCACCCGGGGCAGGGTCCAGGAGATGCCGGAGTCGGCGGTCAGGGCCACGCCGGCGAACGACGTGTTGAAGGACGCCGTGTCGGCCACGACGCGGTGGTCCGCCGCGAGCGCGAAGCCGAAGCCGGCCCCGGCCGCGACGCCGTTTACCGCGGCGACCACGGGCTTCGGCGCCCCGGCGAGGGCCCTCACGATCGGGTTGTAGTGCTCCTTGACCGTGCTCATCGTCTGCCCGGACCCGGTCTCACGGTCCGAGGCGAGCAGCCCGATGTGCTCCTTGAGGTCCTGGCCGACGCAGAACGCCCGGTCCCCTGCGGCGGTCAGCAGGATCGCCCGTACGGCCGTGTCCCCGGCCGCGGATTCCGCCGCCTCCCGGAGGGCGACTTTGGTCGCGATGTTCAGCGCGTTCATCGCCTCGGGGCGGTTCAGCGTGATCGTCGCGAGTCCGTCGCTCACCTCGTAGAGCACGGTGTCGGCCATGGCGCATCCCCTCCGGAGTCGCGGATGACGTACCGCTCAGTACGTCCCTGTATGAAGGACAGCATGGCGGAGATCGCCGCCCGAGGGCCGGACCGGACGTGTGACCTGCGTCAAAGAAAACCGGAGCGGAGCCGGTCCGCGGATCTCCGTGCAGCGGTGCAGTATCGCAGCCGCATCCCCGAATTGGGTGGTTTTGCTCGCGCGCGTTGCCCAAGCGATGCCGACTGATGTTGGTCATCGGGTCCTGCGATGCGGGATAATGGCTGGGAAGCAATGTGTTCGATGCCGGTGTCGCGTGTCCGTTTCGGAACCGCGAATGCCCTCCGAGGGCTCTCGGCAGACGATGAGCTGGTTTCAGGAAGGGGAACGAGCATGGCGGCCATGAAGCCGCGGACGGGTGATGGCCCGCTCGAGGTGACCAAGGAGGGGCGGGGCATCGTCATGCGCGTTCCGCTCGAAGGCGGCGGTCGACTCGTCGTCGAGCTGACCCCTGACGAGGCCGAGGCGCTTGGCGACGCCCTCAAGAAGGTCGTCGTCTGACGCCCCAGCGACAGTGTCCTTCCGACTGCCCCGGCATCGTACGCGGTGCCGGGGCAGTCGCGTCTCCCTGCCCCGGCGGCGGGCCGCTCATCGCTTGACGGCGCACAGCAGACCGTCCCCCACCGGCAGCAGCGACGCCACCAGCTCCTGGCTCTCGCGCACCGTGCGCAGCAGTTCGCGCAGCTTGAGCACCTCCGTCGGCTGCGGTCCCGAGTCGACCGTACGGCCGTTGGCGAAGACGCCCTCGAAGACCACCAGGCCACCGGGCCGGAGCAGGCGCAACGATTCAGCGAGGTAGTCCAGGTACTCCAGCCGGTCCCCGTCGCAGAAGACGAGGTCATAGCCGGCGTCGGCGAGACGCGGGAGCACCTCCAGGGCGCGGCCGGGGATGAAGCGGGCCCGGTTGCTGGCGAAACCACAGGCCCGGAAGGCCTGCCGGGCGGACTGCTGGTGCTCCGGCTCCGGGTCGACCGTGGTGAGCACCCCGTCCGGGCGCATCCCGTGCAGCAGATGGATGCCGGACACCCCGCAGCCGGTGCCGATCTCCGCGACCGCCTTCGCGTCCACGGAGGCGGCGAGCAGACGCAGCGCGGCACCCGTGCCGGGCGACACCGAGCGCAGCCCTGCCTCGCGGGCCCGGTCACGGGCCCACCGCAGCGCTTCGTCCTCGGCGACAAAGGCGTCGGCGAACGCCCAGCTCGTCTGCCGGTTGCCGGTAATGACCCTCTCCTGTCCCCATGGATGCCTGGGCGTGACTGTATCCGTTGGTGCCGGGAACCCGCAGATGGGACCGGGCGTTTATAGGGATGAGACGGTGGCCGGCGACGCGACGGGGGGCGAGAGGTGGATCAGGGCGCCGAGCAACTCCTGACGCAGCCGCACGAGCCGGATCAGCGAGTATCAAATTCTCGTAAAACCGCTTATCCGGAGCTAACGGGCGAGGTGGCTATGGTAGGGGCTCCACTGGACACCACCAGAGCCGACAGGGGAGGTGCGGCTGCGCCCGGGGATCGGGGTGGAGTGCTGCGGCGCTTCCTCGGGTCGGCGGGCAGGCCGAAATCCGTGACCGACACCGCTGCTGACCACCACGCCGGTCTCGCCGCAGGCGAGACCCAGACCGCGACCTTCTCCACCGACGCGGACGGGCAGGCGTGGACTCCGCCCACGTGGGAGGAGATCGTCAGCACCCACAGCGGCCGGGTCTACCGGCTGGCCTACCGCCTGACGGGCAATCAGCACGACGCCGAGGACCTCACCCAGGAGGTCTTCGTCCGTGTCTTCCGCTCCCTGTCGACGTACTCGCCGGGCACCTTCGAGGGCTGGCTGCACCGCATCACCACCAACCTCTTCCTGGACATGGTCCGGCGCAAGCAGCGCATCCGCTTCGACGCCCTGGGCGACGACGCGGCCGAGCGCCTGGCCAGCCGCGAGCCCACCCCGCAGCAGCTCTTCAACGACGCGCACTTCGACGCCGACGTCCAGCAGGCCCTCGACACCCTCGCGCCCGAGTTCCGCGCCGCCGTCGTCCTGTGCGACATCGAGGGACTGTCGTACGAGGAGATCGCCGCGACCCTCGGCGTGAAGCTCGGCACCGTGCGCTCCCGTATCCACCGGGGCCGTTCCCAGCTCCGCAAGGCCCTCGCACACCGTTCCCCGGAAGCCCGCGCCGCCGAGCGGCGCACCTTCCTGGCCCGTGTCCCCGCTCTGGGGGGAGGGGGCGCGACCGCGTGACTGGATCACGGCCGAAACCTGCGGAGGCACACCTCGCAGAGCAGCACCTGGGAGACCGCCTCTCCGCCCTGGTGGACGGAGAGCTCGGTCATGAGACGCGTGAGCGGGTCCTCGCGCACCTGGCCACCTGCGCCCGGTGCAAGGCGGAGGCGGACGCCCAGCGCGCACTGAAGAACGTGTTCGCGGAGGCGGCCCCGCCGCCGCCCTCGGCGAGCCTCCTGGCCCGCCTCCAGGGCCTTCCCGGGGGAGGTGACCTGGACGGCGACGGCATGTCGCCGCCCGGGGGCGGACTCTTCGGAGACGGCCCCGACGACCAGGCCGCCGGATCCGCCGGAGCCTCCGGCGTCTTCGGAGCCTTCGGCGTCTTCGGAGTGAGGCGCGGCGAGCGCTTCGCGTTCGGATACGTCCCCGCCCGCCCGCACGGCACCGCCCCCGTCGGCTCGCATCCCGCCGTCCCGGTACCCGAGGAGCGCGGCTTCCGCATCCATCCCGTCGGCCGCCCGGACGACGGCCGCTCCGCCTCGCGCGGTCTGCGGTTCGCGTTCGCCGCCGCCGGTGCGGTCTCGCTGGCCGCGGTCGCTCTCGGCGGCGTGACCGCCGCCATCCCCGGCGAGACCACCGCGGACGCCCGCGGCGGATCCGGCACCGGCAGCAACGTGGTTCCGGCGCGCTCGGCCGGCACCGGCGCGGGCACGGGCGCTGCCACGGCCGACGGCCAGCGCCGTCGCGCGGTGGGACCGCTGCTCGCCCAGGGTGGCGCACAGTTCGGACAGACACCGGCGGTCCCGACCTCGATGTCCGCGCCGCTGGTCCCCGGGATGCCGTCCCCCGGCCCCGGCCAGCCGCAGGGCGACGCCCTGCGGGGACTGACCGCGCCGGTGGCGGCGGGCGCGGCCGCCGTCTCCCCGCTGATACGTCCGCTCGACGACACCGTGGTCTACCCGCTCACCGCCTGGTCCGCGGTCCCCGGAATGTCCGCTTCCGGCCTGTTGCCCGCCCCCGTCCCCGACGCCCCTTCCGCTCCCTCGCCCTCCCCCTCCACACCCCGCCCGACGCCCTGACCGGCCACTGCGCCACGGCCCGCGAACCTGGTTGAATCCTGTGAGGGCCGTTCCCGCGGCGATGACCCGGGGGCGTAGTCGACGTTCCGTGGCCGCCGCCGAAGCGCGCGGCCACGGCCAGCCGTGGGGAGAGCATGAACGAGGGGAACGGTGTCCCGCCGGAGGCCGGACCGGAGGCGGCGGACGTGACACCGGCCGACCGCACCGACGCCGCGGCCCGCGAGACCACGGAGCGGGACGGAACGCCGGGCGGCAACGGGACGGCCGGAGGCGAGCCGACGGTCTCCGGACAGCCGGATCCAGGGCCGGCCGACACCGGGGCCGTTGACGTCGCGTCGGGCGACTTCCCCTTGGCGCGTCCGGTCGGATCGGTGGACGCCGAAGTGGAGAAGGCCGGGTCGGACGGGGTCGGGGCGGATGAGCCCGAGGCCGCGGTCGACGGGGACTTCGAACTGGCCAAGCCGGCGCCGGGCCCGACGGGCGATGCCGAGGTGGACGGGCGCGCGGCGGCCGGTGCCGAGGCGGACGGGTGCACGGCGGGCGGTGCCGACCCGGAGGGGAGCGGGGCGGTGGGCGGGTCGTCCGAGCACGGGGAGTCTCCGTGGGCGGCCCCCACCGAGCGGCCGAAGCCGTTGCACGCCCCGGACCCCTACGGCACCCCGCCGTACGGCGAGCCCGGCCCCTGGGCGCCCGCACCGCCCGTACAGCACCCGGCGGCCCCCTCGGCCCAGGGGACGTCCGCCCCCACACCGACGGCACCACCGACGCCGGCACCCCTGGCATCGGCAGCCGCGCCGGGGGCTCCCGTGCCCGCACCCGGGCCGGTACCGGGGCCGCACACTCCCGTAGCCGTACCCGCGCCGCACACCGCCGCAGCCGGCGCCCAGGCCGCCGACGCTCCGGCTCCCCCGGGTTCCCCGGCCCCGGTCGGTCCTGCGGGGGACGGGGCTCGCCGCTATGACCCGTGGGCCGTCGGTTCGCCCACCGAGCAGGGGCTGGTGCACGGGGCGTTGCAGCAGACCGGTGCCGGTGTGCTGACGGACGAGCAGCGCAATCGGCGGGCGAAGCGGTTCGCGCTCGTGTGGACCCTCGTGGTCGCCCTCGTCTCCGCCGGCGTCGGCGGGGTCGCCGGCGCGTATGTCGAACGCCAGGACCTGGGCCGTGACGTACGTCTGCCGCAGGCCGGAAGCGGGGCCGCCGGGCGTCCGCCGGTCAGTGTGGCCGGGATAGCCGCCCTGGCGCTGCCCAGTGTCGTCACGCTGCACGTCACCGGGACCGACCAGGCGGACACCGGCACCGGCTTCGTGCTCGACACCCAGGGCCACATCCTCACCAACAACCACGTCGTCGCCCCCGCCGGATCGGGCGGCGCGATAACCGTGACCTTCAGCAGCGGTGACACCGTCAAGGCCAAGGTGGTCGGCCGCGACAGCGGCTACGACCTCGCGGTCGTCCAGGTGCGCGGCGTGCACGGGCTCACCCCGCTGCCGCTCGGCAACTCCGACGACGTCCGGGTCGGCGACCCCGTCGTCGCCATCGGCGCCCCCTTCGACCTCGCCAACACCGTCACCTCCGGCATCATCAGCGCCAAGGAGCGGCCCATCACGGCGGGCGGAGAGAAGGGCGACGGGAGCGACGTCAGCTACGTCGACGCGTTGCAGACCGACGCGCCCATCAATCCGGGCAACTCCGGCGGTCCGCTCCTCGACGCCCGGGCCCGGGTGATCGGCATCAACTCCGCGATCCGTTCGGCCGACAGCGGCTCCGAATCGGACGGCGGCCAGGCCGGCTCGATCGGTCTCGGCTTCGCCATCCCCGTGAACCAGGCCAAGCGCGTCGCCGAGGAACTGATCAACAACGGCCACGCGACCCACCCCGTGATCGGCGTGACGCTCGACATGGCGTACACCGGTGACGGCGCCCGTATCGACAGCAAGAGCGCGGGCGGCGGGCCCGCAGTGACCCGCGGCGGTCCCGGTGACCGGGCCGGTCTCCAGCCGGGCGACCTCATCACCGAGGTCGACGGAGGGCGCGTGCACACGGCCGAGGAGCTGATCGTCAAGATCCGCGCCCACCGGCCCGGTGACCGGCTGCGGCTGACGGTCCGGCGCGACGGCACCGACCGGCAGGTCCCGCTCCGGCTGGGCGCCGCGGAGCAGAACTGACACCCCGGACCAGAACTGACAGAAGTCTCACCTCGGGACGGTACCGGTCGGACAGGAACGCCGGGTACCGTTGAGCGACCGAGGACATCGCAAGGAGCGTCAGGTGTTCAATGACATAGGGCCACTGGAGCTGGTGACGATCATTGTGCTCGCCGTGCTCGTCTTCGGTCCGGACAAGCTCCCGAAGGTCATCCAGGACGTGACGCGCACGATCCGGAAGATCCGCGAGTTCTCCGAGAGCGCCAAGCAGGACATCCGTAGCGAACTCGGTCCGGAGTTCAAGGACTTCGAGTTCGAGGACCTCCACCCCAAGACGTTCATCCGCAAGCAGCTGGACAACGACGAGCTGGGGCTGAAGGAGATCCGCAACGGATTCGACCTGAAGAAGGAGATGGCCGAGGTCACGGACGCCGTCAACGGCCGGGACGGCGATGCCTCGGCGTACTCGGCCTCATCCTCGGCTTCTTCCCCTTCGTCGTCCGGTGGGCGCATCGACATGACCAAGAAGCCCGAAGAGCCCGGCAAGGACGAGCGGCCGCCCTTCGACGCGGACGCCACGTAGCCGCGGGCCGCCGAGCCGAACCCACGTCGACACGCGCACGCGGGCGCATGCGGCGCACGTGACGCGTTTCATAGCACGCACCCGTCGCACACGTCCCGAACAGGGCGTTCGTGCGACCCACGCCTCCAGTGCCTGCCCTGCGGCTCTCACCGGTGTGGATATGCTGCCGAGTTGTTGTGCGGACCGGAGGAGTACGCCCGAAGGGGGGCGGGCCGCCCCGGTCCGACGAGAGCGAGGAGGCGTCCGGGCAGATGGAGACGACGAGTCGGGTGGGCGCGAATCCGCCGGCCGCGGAGGGCGCGCAGCAGCTCCCCTCCGGCCGGCGTACGGTCGACGGTTACCTGCTGGCGCCCTTCCCGTGGTACGGCCTCGACGAGGCGTTCACCGGGCCGCGCTGGCTGATGCAGGTGGGTACGGCGGCCGACGGTGCCGTCGAGCACGGTTCGATCGGGCACGGTGACGAGCCCACCGTACGGGCCGACGCCGGCTCCGCCGGTGAGCCGCGGGAGAAGTTCGCGGTGGTCGTCACCGTCGCCGCGCACCCGTCCCGCAGGAGCGCCGACGGTACCGGACTGCTGGAGGCCACCTCGGTCTCCTCCGCCGCGTGGCTGGCCGGGGTGGGGCTGCTGTCGTTCACCTGGCCCGGGCAGATGGACCACACCCTGCGGGACGACTGGCTGGACCAGCAGACGGAGACCGCGTGGGCTCTGGCCGACGATCTCGAGGGCTCGGAGTGGTCCAAGCTCTCCCTGCCGGTGGACGGGGCGGCGGCCTCGTTCTACTACCGGGAGTCCGAGTTCGGGTGGGTGCTGGCCGGTACGACGGAGGCGGGGGTGCACCTGGGGGCGTACGGGCGCGGGATGAGCGCGTACGGGCTCGGGTTCTCCGCGATCAAGGACGTCGCCGCATACGCGTAGCGGGCGGGGCCCGGGTGCTGCTGCTCCCTGGCCCTGCCGGGTGTGCCTGCTCAGCGTGTCAGGTGTTGGTAGAGCGTCGCCGCGGCCACGAGCTGGACCAAGAGCCAGGCGATCTGACCTGACAGGCCGCGCAGCTGGTAGATCGACACCAGCAGGGCGAACGGGCTCGCCCAGTACTGTCGTTCCTCCCGGAAGGTCGCCATGTCCATCCAGATGCTGGTGAGCGTCAGGACGCTGAGCAGGAGCACGGTGTACAGGATGAGCTGACCGGGATCCGCGTCCGTGAGCTTGATGACCGCAGCGGCCAACAGCCCCGGGATGCCGTAGGCAACAGTGAGAATCCATGCCCGGACCTGGCTCCGGCGTCCGGGCAGCAGACGCCACAGCGCTCCGAGGGTGAAGCCGGCCGCTGCCCATGCCAACTGATAGAGAATCAGGTCGGCGACGAAGTCCGGCAGGCCGGTGGGGCCGTAGAGGATTTGCTCCTGGGCATACGAATCCTGCAACTGAAAATAGACAATGAGCGCGGTGGCCGGCGTTCCGAACCAGAATGCCAGACGTGCCGCGCGTGCCGCGTTGGACCACCAATGTCCCTCCGGTCCCCAGGCCAGGGCGACGTCCAGCACCGAAATCTGCTCCGGCGGATTTCCTCTGGCGCACGCGGCGACCAGCCACTGACGGAGCCGGCGCAGCTGGTCTTCCAGTTGCTCGCAGGTGACCGCGCCTGCGTGTCCCTGGTTCAGCAGGTACATCTGGTGGTTCACGGTGCGGTATTCATGGGCTTTGGTCATCAATTCACGTCGGTGCTTCTCGGTGCCCAGCCTCTGCGTGCAGAAACGGTCTCCCAGCTCGCTCATCACGGACCACCGGCGCCCCATGGCGAGAACGACGTAAAAGGAAATAATATTCAGCGGCAGCCAGACACCGTACAGTGCGCTGGCGCCGACGAAGTTCGCGGCCCGGAGCGGGACGAAGAAGACGAACATCAGGACGACCAGCAGGATATCCGGTTTGCCTGGCCCCAGGGAGAAGCGTTCGTATCTACGACGGCCATGTGCTCGGCGTGGCCTGTTGCGAAAGTGCAACAGGGCCAATAGTGCGATGCCTGTCAATACCCAGCTGTAGGCGAAAAGCCATGTGAGGTCAGTGAAGAAGAAGTTCTCCAAGACGTTGTTCACCGATTTGCTGTAGCCGGCAGAGCCATTGCCCTCGACAAGCCAGCTGACGCGCAGCCACCGTTGCTCGTTCACCCACCAGGCGCATACGAGCAACGTCCCGGCGGCGCCCGCCAGCAGGCAACCGACGGCGCCGACGCACTGGGCCGGGTCCCTTTCCCACCGCGCGGCCCAGTGCCCGAGCAGCAGTCCTCCTTCGCGTGCGAAACGCCACGCCCAGGCGACCATCGCGGCCAACCACAACCACATGGTCGCCAGGCCGAGCAGGACAAGACCCGTGCGACCGAGGACGGTTGCCGTCTGCGGCTGCAGGTCCTCCGGGAGTCCGAAGACATCATGGGCCAGGACCACGAGCAAGCCGATGCCCGCAACCGAACAGGCGGCTGAGACGACGGCGCGCGCCTGGCGACGCTGGACGTCTACTGGGTGGGCCGGCCCGTCAGGTACGGCGCCAGGTGCGGCCGGTGGCGCTTGGCGGCCCCAGGGACGGGCGGCGAAAACCAGGGCCAGGCCTGCAGGGATGCAGAGAAGGGCGTGCCACCGGTTTGTCAGCTGCTGCTGTGAGAGGAGCAGCCGCAGCGTCAGGGCGACCGCTGCGCTGAGCAGGGCCCACTGCAGGAGTGTCTGCGGAAGGCTTGCTCCGCCCTTTGCGTCAGAGTTTTCGACCTGGCCTGTCGATCGCTGGGGCACCACCCCACCCGAGGGTTGCTCGGCCGCCCCGCGCACAGTGGCTGTTTCGGGGCGCCTGGCGCGGAGCGCAGCCAGAGCGAGCAGGATCGAGGCGGACACCCACCATGCGGCAACGCCTGCCGTGCTCAAGGCCGACCGACTGAGGAAGAGCGCCAAAGAGCGCTGTCGGGAGAGCACGATCTCGCCCCTGACCCGCCCGGGGAGCTGATTCCGCCACACCAGGGTGGTCTCGGTGGAAGACGACGCCTGTTCCGACACGTCGTTGAAATTGAGACCGCCCAGATCGGCATCGATCTCTTTCCATCGGATTGTCTGAAGCGTCGGCGGCCGGAGACGAAACATCCACTTCTTGCCTTTGGGGACGATCTCCCAAGGGCCTACCAGGACAGTTCTGTCCGCGGTGATCCAGTCGTACGCAACGTAGCGCACCTCGACCGCGGCGGCGGTGGTGGTCACCGCGGGATCGGGGTGCCACTCGCTCCGCAATCCTGGAGACTCGTTCCCGCGCAACAGACATCGCATCGCCTGGCGGTATTTCGGAGAATTCTCACTGAATGTCAGATGCCTGGCCAGTGGCCACTTCCTTGGGACATCCACCGTGAAATCAGAAGTGACCTGAGGGTGGGCGCGCCTGTGCTGCTGCAACCGGATCGTGGCGTGGACCGTGCTGCCCTTGAGGCCGTCAGAGTGACAGTCAGCACCGGCATTCCGCTGCCCCGCCTCCGCCGTGCCACACCCCCACACGCATGCCACCAGCACCAGAAGCGACAGCAGCCGCCACCACCGGGTCTTCACCATCGGGCCGACACCTCTCCCTGTCCCCGGCGAATCTAGGCAAGGCGTTGTACATGTCATGCGCGGACACACGGCGGAGACCCGACGCGCACCCCATTGGGGGGTGTGCCAGTGGCATTTGCGGGGGCCGGGTCGGCGGCCGACAATGGAAGCCGGTGACCGTCAGCCGATTGACGGAGGAGCCATGACCGACACCAAGGTGGGTGCCCTGCGGAATCCGCTTCCCCGATTCGAGGAGGCCGAGGCACTGGGGCCCCAGGATGCCGAGTTCGTCAAGGACCTGGTGGCGGTGCTGGCCAAGCACGGGAATCTGAACCGTTTCGGCCTGTGCCTGCTGCACGACCACTTCCCGCTCACCGCGGACGAGGTGCTGGTGGAGACGAACGCCCCGAGGGCTCGCACGCTCCACGCTCACGTGGAGAAGGCGGACCGGACACGGCACGCCAAAGCATCGCAATGGCGGTTCGTGCCGCATGCCGAACGTGAGCCGGGCGGGGCCCCCGAAGCGGGCCCCTGCCAGGAGATCATGCTGTGCACCACGCTCGACCTGTGCCCGGGGCACGAGCACGAGGACGGCCGGCGGCGCCGTCCGTGAAAAGGCGGCGGGGCGCCGTCCGTGAAAAGACGGCGCCCCTTCGTCGTGGTGGTGGCAGCCTTTAGAACTTGTTCTTCGGGGTGATCCCCAGAGACAGGCCCGAAAGGCCCCGCTGCCTGCCGCCCAGCTTCCCCGCGATCGCGCGCAGGGCCGAGCCCGCCGGGGAGTCCGGGTCCGTCAGGACCACCGGCTTGCCCTCGTCGCCGCCCTCGCGCAGGCGGACGTCGATCGGAATGGAGCCGAGGACCGGGACGGTCGTGCCCGTCGTCCGGGTCAGGCCGTCGGCGACCGTCTGGCCGCCGCCCGTGCCGAAGACGTCGACCATCTCGCCGCAGTGCGGGCAGGGCAGGCCGGACATGTTCTCGACCACGCCGACGATCTTCTGGTGGGTCTGGACGGCGATGGAGCCGGCCCGCTCGGCCACCTCAGCCGCCGCCTGCTGCGGGGTCGTCACGACCAGGATCTCGGCGTTCGGGATCAGCTGGGCGATCGAGATGGCGATGTCTCCGGTGCCGGGCGGGAGGTCCAGGAGCAGGACGTCCAGGTCGCCCCAGTAGACGTCCGCCAGGAACTGCTGCAGGGCTCGGTGGAGCATCGGGCCGCGCCAGACGACCGGGGCGTTGCCCGGGGTGAACATGCCGATCGAGATGACCTTCACGCCGTTCGCGGACGGCGGCATGATCATGTTCTCGACCTGGGTGGGGCGGCCGTCCGCGCCCAGCATGCGCGGCACGCTGTGGCCGTAGATGTCGGCGTCGACGACGCCCACCTTGAGGCCGTCGGCGGCCATGGCGGCGGCCAGGTTGACCGTCACCGAGGACTTGCCGACGCCGCCCTTGCCGGAGGCGACCGCGTAGACCCGGGTGAGGTTGCCGGGCTTGGCGAAGGGGATCTCGCGCTCGGCCTGGCCGCCGCGCAGGGCCGACGCCAGCTCCTTGCGCTGCTCGTCGCTCATCACGTCCAGCGTGACGTCGACGCGGGTGACGCCCTCGACCCGGGAGACCGCCTCGGTGACGCGCTGGGTGATGGTGTCGCGCATGGGGCAGCCGGAGACCGTCAGGTAGACGGTGACCGCGACCGCTCCGTCCGCGCCGATCTCCACCGATTTGACCATCCCCAGTTCGGTGATGGGTCGGTTGATCTCGGGGTCGTTCACCGTCGCCAGTGCCTCGCGCACCGCGTCTTCCGTAGCCATAAGGACGATGGTACGGCGCCCCGAGGGGCCTGAGGGATGCCTCTCAGCGGTCGTCTGTGTCACGTCCCGGCGGGCGTTCTGCCCGTTCCGCCGGGAATACGACATGCCCGGCGTGCCCGTCGTGACGGCGGCGGTCCTCCAGCTCCTTGACCAGGTCCTGCAGCTCCGATCGGATCCAGTCGCGGGTGGCCACCTCGCCCAGGCCCATGCGCAGCGCGGCGATCTCCCGGGTCAGGTACTCGGTGTCGGCGATGGACCGCTCGTTCTGCTTGCGGTCCTGCTCCAGGTTCACCCGGTCGCGGTCGTCCTGCCTGTTCTGCGCGAGCAGGATCAGCGGGGCCGCGTAGGAGGCCTGCAGGGACAGCATCAGGGTCAGGAAGATGAACGGGTAGTTGTCGAAGCGCAGGTGCGCCGGCGCGGCGATGTTCCACACCACCCACAGGATGATGACGACCGTCATCCAGACGATGAAGCGGCCCGTGCCCAGGAAGCGGGCGATGCGCTCCGACAGCCGGCCGAAGGCCTCCGGGTCCCACTCGGGCAGGAACCGGCGGCGCGGCGGGCGCGGCTGGTCCAGGCGGGGCGTGCGGGGCCGGGTGGCGGCCGTGGCGCCCGCCGGGGTGGTGCGCTCACGGGTGCTCTCACGTTCAGGAGCCATGCGCGGCCGCCCCCTCTCCCTCGTCCAGGTGGAACTCGGTCTCCCGCCAGTCCTCGGGCAGCATGTGGTCCAGTACGTCGTCCACGGTCACCGCTCCCAGCAGCGACCCGGACTCGTCCACCACGGGCGCGGCCACCATGTCGTACGTGGCGAAGAACCCGGCGATGACGGGCAGCGCGGCGTCCGGGGCAAGGGTTTGCAGGTCCTCGTCCAAAAGCGCGCTGACCAGGGTGTACGGGGGGTCGCGCAGCAGCCGCTGGAAGTGCACCGTGCCCAGGTACTTGCCCGTGGGGGTCTCGTCGGGCGGCCGGCAGACGTAGACCTGGGCCGCGAGGGCGGGGGAGAGATCGGGGTTGCGGACCCGGGCGAGCGCGTCGGCGACCGTGGCGTCCGGGCGCAGCACGATCGGCTCGGTGGTCATCAGACCGCCGGCCGTGTGCTCCTCGTACGACATCAGGCGGCGCATGTCGGCCGCGTCGGACGGCTGCATCAGGCTCAGCAGCCGCTCCTTGTCCTCCTCGGGCAGCTCGGAGAGCAGGTCGGCCGCGTCGTCGGGGTCCATGGCCTCCAGGACGTCCGCCGCGCGCTCCTCCTTCAGCTTGCCGAGGATCTCGATCTGGTCGTCCTCGGGGAGTTCCTCCAGGACGTCGGCCAGGCGGTCGTCGTCGAGCGCGGCGGCGACCTCGGCGCGCCGTTTGGGGGAGAGGTGGTGCAGGACGTTGGCGAGGTCGGCGGGGCGCAGCTGCTCGAAGGTGGCGAGCAGGCTCTCGGCGCCCTGCCCGTGCTCCTCCAGCGAGAACCCGGTGACGGCGGACCACTCGGCGGTCAGCGTCTCGCCCCTGGCCCGCCGGAAGGCGGTCGCCTTGCGGCCCTTGCGGACGAAGACGCGGTCGACCTCCCAGTCCCGGCGGGCGGGCAGCTGCTGCACGGACACGTCGAGGACGGTGACCTCCTCGCCGGTCTCCGCAAGCCGCACGCGGCGGTCCAGCAGCTCACCGAAGACCAGCCGCTCGGTGGGCCGCTGTTCGAAGCGCCGGACGTTCATCACGCCGGTGGTGATGACCTGCCCGGACTCGACACCGGTGATCCGGGTCATGGGCAGGAAGATACGGCGCCGGGTGGCCAGTTCGACGACCAGCCCGAGCAGCCGCGGTGGCCTGCGGCCCACGCGCAGCATCACGACCAGATCGCGCACGCGGCCCACCTGGTCGCCGCTCGGGTCGAAGACGGGGACCCCGGCGAGGTGCGAGACGAAGATCCGGGGGGCGCCGGCTGCCATGACTGTGCTTCCTCTGCTGACGTGCCTGGGAATCGCCCTTTGATCGGGTGTTCCGCTTTCTTTGTGAATTGCTCGGATTTGCCCGCTCGGGTGCGCTTCAGGCTAGTCCCTACTGCTCGGATACGCCCTGGTGGGGGGTCCGGACGGACTGGCTCCGCCGGGCCGCCCGGGCACGGGTACGCTGCGGTACTCCGCTCAGGAACCGTCAGAAAGGCGACCCCACCTGTGACTGCGATCCCCCAGGGCCGTACCCGCCGGGCCGGGCGGGTGTCCGCGTTCTGCGCACTCGCCGTGACGGGGACGGTGGTGCTGACCGGGTGCGGCGGCGGCGATCCGGACGCGGGGACGAACGGCGTGGGCAAGCTGCCCGCCGACCGGATCCAGGCGAAGACACGGGCTGCCGCCGAGGGGGCACCGGCGCTACGGCTGTCCGGGACCGTGGTCACCAGCGGGCGGACGTACCAGCTGGACATGCGGCTGAAGGCCGACGGCGGCACCGGGTCGGTGACCTCGAGGGGGGCGACCTTCAAGCTGCTGCGGGTCGGCAGGCAGCTGTATCTGAAGGCCGACGCGGACTTCTGGAACCAGGCCGACGGCAAGGGCGAGGGGGACGGTGCGGCCGGGAAGCTGAACGGCAAGTACGTGAAGGTGCCGCAGGGGGACCCCGCGTACAAGAAGTTCAGCGGCTTCACGGACAAGGGCCTCCTCCTCGACGGGCTGCTGACACTGCACGGCACACTGGCGACCGACGGCCACCACGACGATGCGGGTACCCGCACCATCCGCATCACCGGCGACAAGGGCGCCGGCGGCAGCCTCGACGTCTCCCTGGAGGGCACGCCGTATCCCCTCCGCCTGTCCCGTGCCGGCGGCGCGGGCACCCTCACGTTCTCCGACTGGGGAAAGGACTTCGCCGTAGCGGAGCCCGCGAAGGGTGAGACGGTGGATTACGGCAGGCAGCTGCCGACGTCCTAGTCCGTTGCCGGGAACAGCCCCGCCGGTGCTCTCCCGTTACTTCTTCCGCCGCTTCGAGAGCAGCCTCGGCAAGCCCGCCGGGATCGGCATCCGCGTCGTCACCGGAGTCGGCACCGGCGCCTCCGCCAGGCTGCCGGAAGGCAACGGCGCCACGGACCCCGCCGGAGCCAGGCGCAGCACCCGGCACTCGCGGGACCAGCGGGCCGGCATCTCCTCGCCGTCGGGGGCGTTCAGGCGCTTGCCCTTCAGTTCGGCGACCGCCGCCTCCCACTCGGCGGAGCCGGGTGCCAGCTCGGAGACGGTCGCCGGGAACGTCACCAGCCGGCCGCCCTTGTCCTTGCTGCGCACGGTCACCTCGGCGGTGCCCCCGTCGACCAGCCCCTGCAGCGGCTGCTCACCGGGCCCGTCGCCGACCAGGCACACCGCGCCCTCGTGCCACACGTGCCACAGCGCACGCGCGGCCGGGGCACCGGTGCCCCTGACCCAGATGAGGCCGGACTTCTTGGCGGCCTCCTCGATGAGGGCCCGGTCGAGCAGCTCGCTTGTCATGCGCCCAGCCTATCCAGCGCCGCTCACAGCCAGCCGTTGCGCTTCAGCGTGCGGTGGATGCCGAGACAGATGACGACCGTGATGCCCATGATCACCGGGTATCCGTACTTCCAGTGCAGTTCCGGCATGTACGTGAAGTTCATGCCGTACACCCCGCACACCATCGTCGGTACGGCGATGATCGCGGCCCAGGCGGTGATCTTGCGCATGTCCTCGTTCTGCGCGACGGACGCCTGCGCCAGGTTGGCCTGGAGGATGGAGTTGAGGAGTTCGTCGAAGCCCAGCACCTGCTCCTGGACCCGGGCGAGGTGGTCGGCGACGTCCCGGAAGTACTTCTGGATGTCCGGGTCGATCAGCCGCATCGGCCGCTCGCTCAGCAGCTGCATCGGGCGCAGCAGGGGAGCCACCGCCCGCTTGAACTCCAGCACCTCACGCTTGAGTTGGTAGATCCGGGCCGAGTCCACACCGCGGGACACCCCGCCCTTGCGGCCCGGCGAGAAGACCTCGGTCTCCACCTCGTCGATGTCGTCCTGCACCGCGTCGGCGACCGCGATGTAGCCGTCCACGACATGGTCGGCGATCGCGTGCAGCACCGCCGAGGGGCCCTTGGCCAGCAGCTCCGGATCGTCCTGCAGGCGGTGGCGCAGTGCCCGGAGCGAACCCTGGCCGCCGTGCCGGACGGTGATGAAGAAGTCCCGGCCGGTGAAGCACATGACCTCACCCGTCTCGACGACCTCGCTGTTGGCGGTGAGCCGGTCGTGCTCGACGTAGTGGATGGTCTTGAAGACGGTGAAGAGCGAGTCGTCGTACCGCTCCAGCTTGGGCCGCTGGTGCGCCTGCACCGCGTCCTCGACGGCCAGCGGGTGCAGCCCGAACTCGCTGGCGATACCGGCGAATTCGGCCTCGGTCGGCTCGTGCAGCCCGATCCACACGAAGCCGCCGTCGCGCCGTACCAGCCGCATCGCCTCGTGCGGGGTGAGCGGCTTCGCGCTCGCGACACGGGCACCGTCGCGGTACACGGCGCAGTCCACGACCGCCGAGGGCGTGGCGGGGTCGCGGGTGGTGTCGTACGACGCGCTCGACGTGCTCGTGGGCTTGCGCAGCGAGACACGGGACGGACGGACCACGGCGCGCAGGTCGCGGATCATCGACATGGGCAGGCTCCTTCGCGACAGGCAACGAAAGACCGCCGGCGACGGGTGGAACTACCCGGAATGAGGACGTTTTCACTGCGGATGTTTGGCACGTCCACAAAGCGGGGAGCACCGCACCGTTGCGGTGGCGACTTCGCTACTGATGCAGAACTGATTCGATCAGGCAGATCGGGTGATCAGGCGATCAGGGCAAAGCGAAACGAGGTGCTCTTCCGAAGGGCAACGCGCACGGGAAGGCGGCAGCAGCCAGCCAGAAAACAGCCAGTGACTACATCAACGGGCGGAAGAGCGAGTGGTACTGCACGGTCGACTTCGATCCATGACAGCCCCACCTCCTCCGGCCGGTCCCTCGTAAGGGAGACTCATCGGCGTCGGGACTCGATAGCGACGCTTCTACGTGCTGTCCCGAACCACCGGCTCAGCGTAGCAGCCGCCCGATGTGTCAAGGCGTCGCTTTGCCCGCTACTGACGAGTTCTATGCTCACCGCATGGTTGATGTTCTTCCTCTGGTCGAGGCACGGTTGACCACCGCGCTGGGCGAACCGGACGCGCGCGCCGCCGTCACCTTCCTCGGCACGGACCGCATCGAGGTGCTCCGGTTCCAGGAGGGGGATGTCGTGCGGTACGCCACCCTCGGCATGTCCGCGCACCCCATGACCGACCCCACGGCGACGCTCGCCGACCCGGTCAAGGGCCCCCGCGCCGAACTGGTCCTCTCCGTCCGTGCGGGCCTCGCCGACACCGGCAAGGTGCTCCGTCCGCTCGCCGTGCTGGCCGCGTCCCCGCAGGTGGAGGGGTTGATCGTGACCCCGGGCGCCTCGTTGGACGTGGGCGACCCGCTGTGGCCCGGCGCCCCGTTCACCTCGGTCCTGGTGGGCGAGCCCGGCGGCCTGGTGGAGGACCTGGAGCTGGACGACCCGATGGAGCCGGTGCGGTTCCTGCCGCTGCTGCCGATGACCCCGAACGAGGCCGCCTGGAAGCGGGTGCACGGCGCCCAGGCCCTCCAGGAGCGGTGGCTCGCGCACGGCACGGACCTGCGTGACCCGGTCCGCGGGTCCGTCCCGCTGGACTGAGCGCCGACGTGAGCAAGCTCACCAAGTGACTCCCGGGGGCGGCCAGTTGGCGTCGGGCTTCCCTCCCTTAAGTTAGCTCGCCTAATAAATGCCATGTACATACGACTTTCGGGGTGACAGGTTCCGTCCGGACGGGTGATCGTCCTTGACGTGGGCGGGCAGCGGTAGGACCGTGGAGCTCTATGAGGGGCGAACCCAGTTGCCCGCGGTGTGGTGGCCGGGTCAGGGCTCCCGGTCTCTTCGCCGATGCGTGGCAGTGCGATGTGCACGGCACGGTGTATCCGCTGCAGCCCGTGATCCCGCCCAGCGTCGAAGCCCTCGCTGCCGTTGTGCACCGCACGCACGTCCCGCTGTGGATGCCCTGGCCGCTGCCGGTCGGCTGGCTCTTCACGGGCGTGGCCTACGCCGGCGACGACCGCAGCGGCGGCCGCGCGACCGCCGTGGCCTGCTCCGGACCCGGCCCGCTCGGTGGTCCCGGGGAGCTGATCCTGGTCGCCGAGGAACTCGGCGTCGGTCTCGGCGCACGGTACGCGGGCATCGACGGTCCCGACCCGGGGTCGTACATGAACATCGAGAAGCCGCCGCAGGCCAAGGTCCTGGCCGCCGGCCGCCCGACCCCGCTCTGGCACGTCTACCGCACCCCCGACGACCGTGCGGTCTTCGCCGGCGAGGCCCTCGGGATGTGGGTGTGGGCGGTGATGTGGCCCGAGCAGTCCGGTCTTCTCATGTACGACGAACTGGTGCTGACGGATCTGCGGGACGCGGGGGCGGAGCTGGATCTGGTGCCCTGTGGAGCGTTGTCGCCGCGCTTGCTCCGGCCGTAGCGCCCGCTGGGTGCCGGGTTCCGTTCGTCGCCGGTGCGGGGTGCGGGTGCGTCGTGGTTGCCCGCGCGGTTCCCCGCGCCCCTCGGGTGGGTTCGGTAAAGGGTGCTTCCGGGGTGCGGGTGTGACAGGCGGGCTTCAAAACCCCGCTATCCTTAGGTGTCCCCGTCCGTCATGTTCCCGTCTGGAGTCACCGTGCGTATCGATCTGCACTGTCACTCCACGGCGTCCGACGGTACGGACAGCCCGGCCGAGCTGGTGCGGAATGCCGCTGCCGCCGGGCTGGACGTCGTCGCGCTGACCGATCACGACACCACCCGTGGGTACGCCGAGGCGGTCGCCGCGCTGCCCGAGGGGCTCACGCTGGTGACCGGCGCCGAGCTGTCCTGTCGTGTCGACGGCATCTCCATGCACCTGCTGGCCTACCTCTTCGACCCAGAGGAGCCCGCTCTGCTCGCCGAGCGTGAGCTGGTGCGGGACGACCGGGTGCCGCGGGCCAAGGGCATGATCGCCAAGCTGGACGCGCTGGGCGTGCCGGTCACCTGGGAGCAGGTCGAGCGGATCGCGGCCGGCGGTTCCGTGGGGCGCCCGCATGTCGCGACGGCGCTGGTCGAGCTGGGTGTCGTACCCACGGTGAGCGACGCGTTCACCGAGGAGTGGCTGGCCGACGGAGGCCGGGCCTTCGTGGAGAAGCACGAGACCGACCCCTTCGAGGCGATCCGGCTGGTCAAGGGCGCGGGCGGGGTCTGTGTGTTCGCGCACCCGGCCGCCGCCAAGCGGGGGCGTACGGTCCCGGAGGCGGCGATCGCCGAGATGGCCGCGGCCGGTCTGGACGGCATCGAGGTCGACCACATGGACCACGACGCCGAGGCGCGCGATCGGCTGCGGGGCCTGGCGAAGGACCTGGGTCTGCTGGTCACGGGCTCCTCGGACTACCACGGCAGCCGCAAGACCGTGTCGCTGGGCGCGTACACGACCGACCCCGAGGTGTACGGGGAGATCACGCGACGGGCGACCGGCGCGTTCCCGGTACCGGGCACCGGCGGAGCCTGAGGCCGCCGGCGGCCCTCACGCGCCCGTAGTTCACCCTTTCCAGCAAGGCCAGTACTTCCTCATGTTCGACATCGCCGTCTTCGGCTCCCTGTTCCTGACCCTTTTCGTCATCATGGATCCCCCCGGGATCACCCCGATCTTCCTCGCCCTCACCGCCGGCCGTCCGGTCAAGGTGCAGAAGCGCATGGCCTTCCAGGCCGTGTGCGTGGCGGGCGGGGTCATCGCCACGTTCGGCGTCCTGGGCCACCAGATCCTCGACTACCTGCACGTCTCCGTCCCCGCGCTGATGATCGCGGGCGGGCTGCTGCTCCTGCTGATCGCTCTGGACCTGCTCACCGGCAAGACCGACGAGCCGAAGCAGACCAAGGACGTGAACGTGGCGCTCGTACCACTGGGCATGCCGCTGCTGGCGGGGCCCGGTGCGATCGTGTCCGTGATCCTGGCCGTGCAGAAGGCCGACAGCGTGTCCACGCAGATCTCGGTGTGGTCCGCGATCCTCGCGATCCATGTCGTGCTGTGGCTGGTGATGCGTTACTCGCTGCTGATCATCCGCGTCATCAAGGACGGCGGTGTCGTGCTGGTCACACGGCTCGCGGGCATGATGCTTTCCGCGATCGCCGTGCAGCAGATCATCAACGGGATCACTCAGGTGATCCGGGGGAGCTGAGCCCTCGTCGGCTCGGCTCCCCCGGAAAGCTTGAGTGGCGCGAACGCGTGAGCGTTACGAGGCCTTGGTCTCGGCCGGGCGGATCCACAGGCGCTGTCCGATGGCGGCGGCCTGCTGAACGATCCGGTTGACGGAGGCGGCGTCCACGACGGTGCTGTCCACGGTGGTGCCGTCGACCTCGTCGAGTCGCATGATCTCGAAGCGCATGGGCTTCTCCCTTCGTCTGGTCATCCTCCTGCGGAGAACTACTTGGTGCACCGGCTGTGTATCCGGTGTCGTACGGAGTCAACATGCTCCTTGTTACAAACATTCCCTACGCTAAAGAAATTTTTCGAACGTCTAATTACTGACCGGTAAGGTGAGCGTGTGGGGCCCCGGCGGGACCGATCGGGACCGGTTGTGTTCGCAGCGTGACGACCGGGACAATGGAAGCGATGAACGACGACCTGGCGGCCCTGGGTGCCCGCATCGACCACACGAACGAGCTGCTGAAACGCATGCTCGCCGAGGTGGCGAAGACGCCCTCCACCCACGCGATCTTCGTCGACGCGGGCTACCTGTACGCGGCGGCGGGCCGGCTGGTCGCGGGGACCGAGGACCGCCGGGCCTTCGACCTCGACGCCGAGGGCCTGATCGAGGCCCTCATCGACCGGGCCCGCTCGGTCTTCGCCGACAGCCGCCTGCTGCGCGTCTACTGGTACGACGGCGCCCGCCGCCGCATTCACACCGCCGAGCAGCAGGCCATCGCCGAACTGCCCGACGTCAAGGTCCGGCTGGGCAACCTCAACGCCAACAACCAGCAGAAAGGTGTCGATTCACTGATCCGCACGGATCTGGAGTCCCTTGCCCGGCACCGCGCCATCAGCGACGCGGCGCTCCTCGGCGGCGACGAGGACCTGGTCTCGGCGGTCGAGGCGGCTCAAGGCTACGGCGCCCGTGTCCACCTGTGGGGCATCGAGGCGCCCGAGGGCCGTAACCAGGCCGAGCCGCTGCTCTGGGAGGTCGACAGTCAGCGCACCCTCGACCTGGAGTTCTTCAAGCCGTACGTCTCCCGCCGTACGGCCGCCTACGAGGCCACCTCCGGTGCCCGTCCCAGCCGCGAGGACGTCCGCTTCGTCGGCGCCCAGATCGCGGCCAAGTGGCTGGCCTCCCGGGGGCGTGAGGCCCTGGTCGAACTGCTCCCCGGCCACCCCTACCTTCCCGGCTCCGTCGACCAGGACCTGCTGGTCGAGGCCGAGAGCCTGCTGCAGTACTCCCTGCGCGGCCAGGCGGACCTGCGCCGCGCCCTCAGGGACGGTTTCTGGCACCATCTGCAGGCGCAGTACTGACCCCGCTGCGCAGTCCCACCCCGTTACGCGGTCTGTTACGTCGTTCTAACCCCGGACGCCCACGGCGTCCCAGAAGTCGGCGAGGGCGCGCGCCGTCGTCAGGGGCTGGTCGGTGTTCGGGGAGTGCTCGGCATCCTCGATCACCGTCCGCCGTGCGTTCAGCCGTACCGCCATGTCGTCCAGCAGGGGCAGCGGCCAGGTGTCGTCCCGTGAGCCGGACAGGATGTGGAACGGCAGCGGTACGGCGGCCAGTTCCGCGATCCGGTCCGGTTCCGTGCACAACTGGCGCCCGGTGGCGAGCAGTTGGGCGGGCTTGGTGCCCAGCCAGCGGCGCCGCAGGTCGTTCCGGTCGTCCAGGCCGTCGTCGAGCGCGGGCGTCTCGGTCTCCTCGGGCGGCTCCATCGCCTGGATCGCCTCCCACACCTCCGCCATCGACATCACGGCGAGCGCGTCCCGCAGCAGCTTCACACGCTGCTGCTGGGACTCCGAGATCTGTGCGGGGCCGGACGCCATGAGGGTGAGCGACCGGAAGGGGGTGTGGTCGAGCAGGACGGCGGCGCGTGAGATCTGCCCGCCGAGGGAGTGCCCCAGCAGATGCACCGGCTGCCCGAGCACCTCGGCCTGAGCCAGCACATCACGTGCCAACTCCTCTTGCGCATAGGCGGATTGATCGCTCTCGGGCCCGTCCGACTCGTACTGGCCGCGCCCGTCGACGGCGACGGTCCGGTACCCGCGCTCCGCGAGCGGCACGTGCAGCGGATTGAAGTCCTCCTTGCTCCCGGTGAACCCCGGCAGCAACAGCGCGACCCCTCGCGGCTCGACCCCGTCGGCCACGGGAGCGTCGACAACGGCGAACTCCCCCCGCGCGGTTCGCAGGGAGTACGCCCGAGCACCGGGCGGCGGGAGGAAGGTGGCGGGCCTGCTCATGGGGAGAGGCTATCGGGCCGGGGGAGGGGGCGGCGGGGGAGGGGAGGCGCGGAGCCGCTGGTGAGCGCGGGGAACTGCGGGAGGGAGCGGCGGCAGGGTGGGGGCGGAAACGCGACGGCCCGGTCCACCTGGGTGGACCGGGCCGTCGGTGACGGTGTGCCGGATCAGCCTTCGGTGGCCTCGACGGCCGCCGTGGCCTTGCGGGTACGGCGGCGCGGCTGGGCCTCCGGCTCCTCGGTCGCCTGTGCCGGGATCTCCACGGCGGCGGCCTTGCGGGTCCGTCGCGGCTTGGCGGCCTCGGCGGTCTCGGCGGTGTCCACCGCGGCTTCGGCGGCGGCGGCCGTCTTGCGGGTCCGTCGCGGCTTGGCCTCGGCCTCGGGGGCTTCCGGCGCGGCTGTGGCGGTCTTCCGTGTGCGGCGGGGCTTGGCCTCGGCGGCCTCGGCCGTGTCCGCTGCGGTCTCGGCGGCAGCGGCCGTCTTGCGCGTGCGGCGGGGCTTGGCCTCGGTGGCCTCGGCGGTGTCCAGCGCGGCTTCGGCGGCGGCGGCCGTCTTGCGGGTCCGTCGCGGCTTGGCCTCGGCCTCGGGGGCTTCCGGTGCGGCTGTGGCGGTCTTCCGTGTGCGGCGGGGTTTGGCTTCCGCGGTCTCGGCCGTGTCCGCTGCGGTCTCGGCCGTGGCTGCCGTCTTGCGCGTGCGGCGGGGCTTGGCCTCGGTGGCCTCGGCGGTGTCCACGGCGGCTTCGGCGGCGGCGGCCGTCTTGCGGGTCCGTCGCGGCTTGGCCTCGGCCTCGGGGGCTTCCGGCGCCGCAGCGGCCGTCTTGCGCGTGCGGCGCGGCTTGGTCGCCGGGGCGGGCTCCTCCGCCGGGACCTCGGTCACGACGGACACGGTCTCGACGACCGGCTCCGCTGCCTTGCGGGTACGGCCGCGGGGCTTGGTCTCCGTGCCTTCGGCCGTGTCCACGGCGGCCTCGGCGGTCTTCCGGGTCCGTCGCGGCTTGGCCTCGGCGGTCTCGGCGGTGTCCACCGCGGTCTCGGCCGTGGCTGCCGTCTTACGGGCGCGGCGCGGCTTGGCCTCGGCCTCCGCCTCGGGGGCCTCCGGTGCGGCAGCGGCGGTCTTCCGGGTCCGTCGCGGCTTGGCCTCGGCGGTCTCGGCGGTGTCCATGGCCGTCTCGGCGGCAGCTGCCGTCTTGCGGGTGCGGCGGCGGGGCTTGGCCTCCGTCGTCTCGGCCGTCGCCTCAGGCGCCGGGCTTTCCTCGACCACGGGGGCGGGATCCACGGGCTCGGGCTGTGCCGGCACCTCCGCGAGCGCGGAGTCCGTCGGCTGCGGAGCCTGCGCGTCCGCGTTCCTGCGGGTGCGGCGGCGACGCGGGTTCGCCGCAGCCTCCTGCTCCGGCGTGGCCGGCGCGGGCGCGCCCTCCGCGGTGTCCAGCGACTCGACGGCGGCCTCGGCCGCTGCCGGCTGCGCCGGAGCACCGGCGCGCGTACGGCGACGGCGGCGCAGGGTGCGGGGAGCCTGGGACTCCTCGACGCCAGTGGCGTCCGCCGTGCCGGACTCGGCGGTCGGCGCCGCAGGGGTCGCAGCGGCGTCGACCGGTGCTCCGCCGCGGGTACGGCGGCGACGGCGCGAGGTGCGGGTCGTACGCTCGCGCTCGGCGGTGCCGGACTCGGGACGGCCGTCACGCTCGCCACGGCCACCACGGCCACGGCCGCGTGCGCCACGCCCGCCGGTCTCGCCCAGGTCCTCCAGCTCCTCCGCGTCCAGCCCGGCACGGGTCCGCTCCGCGCGCGGCAGGACGCCCTTGGTGCCCTCGGGGATGCCCAGGTCGGAGAACAGGTGCGGGGACGAGGAGTACGTCTCCACCGGGTCGTTGAAGTCCAGCTCCAGCGCCTTGTTGATCAGCTGCCAGCGCGGGATGTCGTCCCAGTCGACGAACGTGATCGCCGTACCCTTGGCGCCCGCGCGGCCCGTACGGCCGACCCGGTGCAGGTACGTCTTCTCGTCCTCGGGGGACTGGTAGTTGATGACGTGGGTCACGCCCTCGACGTCGATGCCGCGCGCGGCGACGTCGGTGCAGACCAGGACGTCTACCTTGCCGTTGCGGAAGGCACGCAGCGCCTGCTCGCGGGCGCCCTGGCCGAGGTCGCCGTGGACCGCGCCGGAGGCGAAGCCGCGGCGCTCCAACTGCTCGGCGATGTCGGCCGCCGTGCGCTTGGTCCGACAGAAGATCATCGCCAGCCCGCGGCCCTCGGCCTGCAGGATGCGGGCGGCCATCTCCGGCTTGTCCATGTTGTGCGCGCGGTAGACGAACTGCTTGATGTTCGCGACCGTCACGCCCTCGTCGTCCGGCGCGGTGGCGCGGATGTGCGTGGGCCGGGACATGTAGCGGCGGGCGAGGCCGATGACCGCGCCCGGCATGGTCGCCGAGAACAGCATGGTCTGGCGCTTGGCCGGCAGCATGTCGATGATCTTCTCGACGTCGGGCAGGAAGCCCAGGTCGAGCATCTCGTCGGCCTCGTCGAGGACCAGGCACTTGACGTGCTTCAGGTTCAGCTTCTTCTGGCCCGCGAGGTCCAGCAGCCGGCCGGGGGTGCCGACGATCACGTCGACGCCCTTCTTCAGGGCCTCGACCTGGGGCTCGTAGGCCCGGCCGCCGTAGATCGCCATCACGCGCACGTTACGGACCTTGCCGGCCGTCAGCAGGTCGTTGGTGACCTGCGTGCACAGCTCGCGCGTGGGGACGACGACGAGCGCCTGCGGGGCGTCGGTGAGGGCCTCGGGGGCGGCGCGTCCGGCCTCGACGTCGGCGGGGACGGTGACGCGCTCGAGGAGCGGAAGGCCGAAGCCCAGCGTCTTGCCGGTACCGGTCTTGGCCTGGCCGATGACGTCCGTGCCGGAGAGGGCGACGGGGAGCGTCATCTCCTGGATGGGGAAGGGAGTGATGATGCCGACGGCTTCCAGGGCCTCGGCGGTCTCCGGGAGAATTCCGAGGTCTCGAAACGTTGTAGTCAGGGTCATGCCTCTTCTGTGTGCGCGGTGCGAGGCGAGCGCGGGGGTCATGTGCGACCGTGCCGGGGGGACGTCGGCTGCCGTACGGGCGAACCATTCAAGGCAAGCCGTAAGACACGGGACCTCTGCCGACGCTCTAGCGCTCGTACCGCTGAGGGTGTCCCTCCGGTCGTCGTACGGACTGTGCCGTACGGCCAGGGAGGGCTGTCGGGTCGGAGCCGATCGGGCCACCGACCGGGCATCCTCATGCGTGCGCCCTGTCCGGAGACGTCGACCACCGTCGACGCACTCTTGCAGGCGCATTACCACCATACCCCGGATTCACGCACATGCGATGGCCGATTTGGTCACGTCATGGTCGTCACAGTGGTTGACCAGGAGCTCAGAGGGGGGCCGAGCGGGCTATTGTGCGGCTCATGACTAGCTCTGACAAGCCTGAGAACGGGTCCGCCGCCTCCGCCGAACCCACCGGTGTCGCCGCCCAGGACTGGGCGCAGGCCTCCGCCGACCCGCAGTACCGCGCCGCCGTCGTGGACCTGCTCGGGGCGCTCGCGTACGGCGAGCTGGCGGCGTTCGAGCGGCTCGCGGAGGACGCGAAGCTGGCTCCGACCCTCGCGGACAAGGCGGAGCTGGCGAAGATGGCCTCGGCCGAGTTCCACCACTTCGAGCGGCTGCGGGACCGGCTGACCGAGATCGGCGAGGAGCCGACGGCTGCGATGGACCCGTTCGTCGCGGCCCTGGACGGCTTCCACCGCCAGACCGCGCCCTCGGACTGGCTGGAGGGCCTGGTCAAGGCGTACGTCGGCGACTCGATCGCGAGTGACTTCTACCGGGAGGTCGCGGCACGTCTCGACTCCGACACGCGTGAACTCGTTCTCGCCGTTCTCGACGACACCGGGCACGCGGGGTTCGCGGTGGAGAAGGTGCGGGCCGCCATCGACGCCGACCCGCGGGTGGGCGGCCGGCTGGCGCTGTGGGCGCGGCGGCTGATGGGCGAGGCGCTGTCGCAGTCCCAGCGGGTCGTCGCCGACCGGGATGCGCTGTCGACGATGCTCGTCGGCGGGGTTGCCGACGGGTTCGATCTCGCGGAGGTCGGGAAGATGTTCTCGCGGATCACGGAGGCGCACACGAAGCGGATGGCCGCGCTGGGCCTCGCGGCCTGAGCGCCGTCGCGCTTCGTGGGGGGTGCTCGCGGGGACGCTCGCGGCTGCGGGCCCGTTGTCGCTCGTCGCGCGGTTCCCCGCGCCCCCGGGGTGTTGTCCCTGGCGTCCGCTGCGAAGGCGCCTTTGCTACGCCGTCAATGATCGTCGGCGGAGGTGGCCTGCCGGGCGCAGGAGCAGGGACAAGGACGCCGCCGAGATGATCGCGGCGCCCAGGAGGCTCGGCCAGGTGGCGGCGGAGCCGAGGGCGGTGTGGGTGACGAAGTCGCCGAAGAGGGCGCCGGCGACGCCCGTCGAGAGGACCAGCGGGCGGGCCGGCAGCCGGTGGGACAGGCGGTACGTCGCGATCAGGGCGAGGGCCAGACCGAGCACTGCGGAGCCGAGTGCTTCCAGGATCATGTCGGGGTCCCTCCCACGGCCGGTCTGCCTTGAACGGTCGTAGCCCGTCATACCCGTGACCTGCGGAGCACAATCCTCCGCTGTGGAGAAGTTGTGCGCCACATGTGTGCGCCGTCCATGCGGAAGGGCCCGGCGGCACAGGCCGCCGGGCCCTTCTCACGAGGTCGGGCTACAGTGCGCCGAACCCCACCTTGCGCACGGTCGGCTCGCCGATCTCCACGTACGCCAGCCGGTCGGTCGGCACCAGGACCTTGCGGCCCTTCTCGTCCTGGAGGCTCAGCAGCGGCGTCTTGCCGGACAGTGCCTCCGACACCAGGTGCTCGACCTCCTCGACGCTCTGACCGCTCTCCAGAACGATCTCGCGGGGCGCGTACTGCACGCCGATCTTGACCTCCACGGCTTTGTCCCTCCGACGGTCAGTGATGAGCGCGATCTTCCGCGCCGTACTCAGCACACATTAGTCCGGTGAGGGGACGTACACGCTGCGGACCGGAACGCCGTCAGCGAACAGCGCACGGGAACAAACGGCCGTCAGTGGTGTTCGCTGCCGTGCAGGGGGAAGCCGGCGATGCCCCGCCAGGCCAGCGAGGTGAGCAGCTGCACCGCCTGTTCGCGCGGCACGCTGCGGTCGCTGTGCAGCCAGGAGCGGGCCACCACCTGGGCCAGACCGCCGAGTCCCGAGGCGAGCAGCATCGACTCCGCGCGCGAGAGGCCGGTGTCCTCGGCGATGACGTCGCAGATCGCCTCGGCGCATTCGTTGGTGACCTTGTCGACGCGCTCGCGCACCGCCGGCTCGTTCGTCAGGTCAGACTCGAAGACCAGCCGGAAGGCGCCGCCGTCGTCCTCGACGTACGCGAAATAGGCGTCCATGGTGGCCCGGACGCGCTGCTTGTTGTCGGTCGTCGACGCCAGCGCGCTGCGCACGGACTGGATCAGCGACTCGCAGTGCTGGTCCAGCAGGGCGAGGTAGAGGTCGAGTTTGCCGGGGAAGTGCTGGTAGAGCACCGGCTTGCTCACGCCGGCCCGCTCGGCGATGTCGTCCATCGCCGCCGCGTGATAGCCCTGTGCGACGAAAACCTCCTGGGCGGCGCCCAGCAGCTGGTTCCGTCGAGCGCGGCGCGGCAGACGGGTGCCACGCGGGCGGGCCGCCTCAGTTTGCTCGATGGCTGTCACGCCGCCTCCCAAAGTCGTCCATATCGCGGTGTCAGCCGCGCCGCCATCGTACTTTTCGGTAACCGTGATGTGCGCGGTGCGAGCGCAGAATTTCACGTACCGGACGGCTGCGAAAGCGGCAGTGGGTCCCGGTGAGGCCGCAGGAGTGCGCCGACGTCGGCGGCAGGAGTGCCGCGACGTCAGCGGTAGTCGTCCTCGTCGAGTGAGACCACGCGCGCCTGTTCGACCAGATCGGCCTCGTTCGCGCGGTCCGGATCCACTCCCGTCAGGGGGTCGTCGCGGTCCGGCTTGATGTCCGTCTGCTGCTCGGCGGCGTCCACCTCCGGGGCCTCGACATCGATCTCGGGGGTCGTGTCGGCCTCCAGGTCCTCGATCGCGTCGGGCTCGGTCGGGTCATAGGCCATGGTGGGCTCCCTTCCTACGAACGTCCCTGGAAGAAGCAGGGGCCACATGCGGGTGCCCTCTGTACGAGCCTAGGAGACGGCAGTTCCGGACGCCATGCCGTCTCGTCCGTTCGTCGCCCCTGTTCACCGGTCGGGGGGGGGGGGGGGGGGGGGGGGGGGGGGGGGGGGGGGGGGGGGGGGGGGGGGGGGGGGGGGGGGGGGGGGGGGGGGGGGGGAAGGGGGGGGGGGGGGTGCGGGGGGGGGGGGGGGGGGGGGGGGGGGGGGGGGGGGGAGCAGGGGGGGGGGGGGGGGGGGGGGAAGACAAAAAAGA